>JANNDD010000080.1:0-13442 GCA_031387365.1 Armatimonas sp.
GTCTGGCGCAACAATCACGGTTTGGGGGCGTGGGTGGGTGAGAGGATGCGCCGTGAACCAGAGCGGGATCACCGCGCCCCAGTCCAGCGGCAAAACGGCTTTCTCTTTTGAGTCGTCGCCCACCAGCCGCGCTAGAGGAATCGGGACTTTCTCACACTCGGTCTGTAGCGCCGCCGTAAACACAAGATCGCTCTCGAACGCCACTTTGATGTGCTTGCCATCGGGCTCCCCAACAATCCCGGCGGCGTGCCGCGTGCCACTGATCGAGAGAGCGCCTTCCACTACAATTCCATGCGGTGTCAAAACAACGATCGTGTCTATCTTGGCAGCGGCAAAGCGGCGGCCCAGCTCCTGCATCGCAGCGCGGGTGGTGGCCATGAGCGCTGGGTCGTCGGTGAGCTGGGAGACAATCTCGCTCCCGTGGGGCGCGATGGCGGCAAAAACAAGGGGCATACTGCTATTTTATCCGAGCACGAGCACTTTATCCGAGCACGAGCACTTTGCGGCGAACGCGGCCCACGAGGGCCGCGGCTTCGTCGGTGTCGTGGCCAAGATCTATCCGCAGGCCCTTGATCGCGCCGCCCACATCTAGCGCAATGCAGAAGCCGTAGTCCTCCACCCAGAGGCGTGTGCGTAGCGGAATCACCCGGGGATCCACCGCCACCGTGCCGTAGCCCACGAAGGTCTCTAGCTTGGTCTTAT
Organism: Armatimonas sp.; assembly: GCA_031387365.1. Taxonomy (GTDB): domain Bacteria; phylum Armatimonadota; class Armatimonadia; order Armatimonadales; family Armatimonadaceae; genus Armatimonas. The sequence goes on from JANNDD010000080.1 coordinate 703, forward strand.
CGCCCCACTGTCCATTCTCGCCGGGGCCATACCCCGTGGCAGTGAGGGTGAGCAAGCGCTTGCCCTCGACACGTGTGCCATCCTCCAGCATGATCATCGCCGAAAGGGGCACCGTTTCAGCCACTCTCGTCTCTTCATCCGGAGCCACGCTGCTTGCCTTCTCCCAGCGTGTTGCCTTGAGCGCCTTGCCCCGGCCCAGATCAATCCCCGTTACCGCGAGTGCCTCGCCTTCCTCAAGTACCGGCGGCTCGTCCAGGTTCTCCAGCACGATGCGCTTGGCACGCGGCGGATCAAGCGCCACCGTGGCCCCATCCGCGAGCGTGACTTGCGTCACGCGCAGGATCAGATCGCTGCACTCGAAGTAGGAGTAGAGCACCGTTCCCCGAAGCTGGACAGTTTTTTTCTGAGGGAGCGCAAAAGTAGGAAGAGGAAGCAAGGAAGCGGCGGAGGCCAGTAGAAGATGGCGGCGTGTCATCTATTGTATCGCCTTACGATGCTCAGGAAGCTGAAAGTGATAAGGCATTAGGATGCCATTGATATATGTCCGAATCTCATCGGGAGACCAGCTTTGTACAGAGAGGTTATGAGCAAAGTGGTTGAGTTCAAATGGTAGCTCTCCCCAGTTCTCTTCAGGTAGTAGCTCTCTTAGAAGAAGTCCAATGATGCTGTGTTGTGGTGGATCATGGAAAGTCCAAGGGTTCTCAAACCAGGCTTTTTCTTCGATCCATTGCTGTGTGCGTTCTTCTGGCCAACCTAAGAGAATATCTAGGAGTCGAATCCACTCTTGGGTGTACCATACTTCGATTCTTTCCGAGTCGGCCACGTGTTACGCCTCTGGTTCTTGGATTAGAACTCGGTAGTAGATTTCGTCGAGCAGGAGAGATGCGTCTACGCTAGAGAGAATCAGCGTGTCTTCGCGCCGCGCCAGTCGCTCGTAGAGCCAGAGGCCGCTTATCTGTCGCGTGTAGCGCTCCACGCTCACTTTGTCTTGAGCAACCAGAATGTACTCTTGCAGCGAGGCTCGCTGCTGGTAGTCAGCGAACTTATCGCCACGGTCATAGGACTCTGTATTCGGGGAGAGAATTTCAAAGATAATCGTCGGATTCGTCACGACATCCTCTTTGTCATCCAGAAACTCTGGCTCGCCACAGACGATCACCACGTCGGGATAAGCAAACTTCGTGGAGGCTGTTCGTGTCTTCATGTCCTGTGAAAAAACATCGCAAGGGCTTTGTTTAAGCTGCGTACTGAGCTCGCGAACGAGGTTGGTATTGATCCGGTTGTGCTCCCGCGAAGCTCCCGCCATTGCGAGAAGCTCTCCGTCTCGGTATTCGCTCTTGAGAGAGGCTTGCCGCTCCCAGATCAGATATTCCTCGGGGGTCAGTTTTCGTACAGCATCCATTACCACTATTGTACCGTGTGAACTTTTAGAGGATTTTTGCTGTATGAGAGAGAGAGGAGACTTGAAATTTTGAAGACGATGATTGCGGCGACCCTCGCACTCGCGGGGATTTTGGGCCTAGGTGTGATGAGCCAGGGGGCCGGGAATAAAGTGGCGGTGAAGCCCATTGATGCCGTCGGACTGAGGAAAGAAGCCGCGGCACACAAGGGCAAGGTGGTGATCATCAACTTCTGGGCGACTTGGTGTCCCCCGTGCCGTGCGGAGTTTCCTGAGCTGGTTGCGACACAGAAAAAATACGCCGCAAAAGGTGTAGACTTGCTGACCGTCACTCTCGATGACCTCGATGACAAGGCGAAGGCAGCTGAGTTTCTGAGCCAGCAGGGGGCCACTACCGGAGCCTTTATTAACAAAAAAGGCGGGGAGCCCGATCTGGGCTACTTTAAGTGGCTCGATGGCAAAGTGCCCGACAGTCTGGGGATTCCTCGAACCTATGTTTTAGACCGCAAGGGACGCGTCAGCGCCCGACTGATCGGCGGACAGAGCGCGTCGGAGTTTGAGGATGCCATCAAGAAGGCGCTGGCGGCCAAATGAACGAGGGGGGCGGCATCACACCCCCACACGCTCGCTTGCGGGTTGCGTAACACGGCCTGGCTGGTTGAGGAGCTGCTTGTTCAGCGCGTTCAGGTAGGCTTTGGCGGCGGCGACGATAATATCCGTGTGGGCGGCGTGGCCGGAGAATACCTCCTCGCCAGAGCGAACACGAATGGTGACCGCAGCCTGTGCATCCGTGCCCTCAGTGACGGACTGGAGGCTGATCTCAATCAGCTCGTTGGGCACCTTGACAATCCGATTAATGGCGCGGTAGATCGCGTCCACCGGCCCATTGCCCGTGTCGGCATCCATGAGTACGGCGCGGTTGGCGTGGCGGAGCTTGACGGTCGCGGTAGGGATCGCGCTGTCGCCGCAGGTCACTTGGAGCTGGACAAGCTCGTAGGTTTGATTGACTAAGCGTGCTTCGTCGGTGGCGAGGGCCTCTAAGTCCTCGTCGTAGATCGTCTTCTTCCGATCCGCCACTTCCAAGAAACGCTCGTAGACTTTCTCAAAGGCAGGGTCCTCGAACGTGTGGCCGAGAACTTCGAGCCGATGCTTGAGTGCGGCGCGGCCTGAACGCGGCGAGAGAATGATCTTGCTCTCGCTGATACCCACATCGGCGGGATCCATGATCTCGTAGGTCGTGCGCTCTTTGAGAATGCCGTCTTGATGGATTCCCGAGCTATGGGCAAAGGCGTTGGCTCCGACAATGGCCTTGTTGGGCTGCACCAGAATCCCCGTGCGGTTGCTCACGAGGCGGCTGGTCTTGAAGAGCTCGCGGGTCGTGATCCCTGTTTCCAAGCCGTAGTAGTCGCGGCGGGTCTTGAGCGCCATCACCACTTCTTCCAGGCTGGTATTTCCCGCTCGCTCTCCAATCCCATTGATCGTGCACTCGATCTGCCGTGCGCCGTTGTGCGCGGCGGCGAGCGAGTTAGCGACGGCCAGCCCGAGATCGTCGTGGCAGTGTGCGGAGAAGATGGCTTTGTCGGCGTTGGGGACGCGCGTGAGCAGCATCTTGAAGATCGCGCCGTACTCCTCAGGCGTGGCGTAGCCGGTGGTATCAGGGACATTGATCACGGTCGCCCCCGCGCTGATAACCGCCTCGACCACGCGGCACAGATAGTCGGGATCGGCGCGTCCGGCATCTTCCGTGAAGTACTCAATGTCCTCACACCCGAGGGATTTTGCGTAGGCCACGGCGCTGACTCCCATCTCAAGGGCCTCATCGCGGCTCTTGCGCAGCTTGTGTTTTAAGTGGTTGTCCGAGACCCCCAGACCCGTGTGAATCCGGGGGCGCTTGGCCGATTTAAGCGCGTCCCAGGCAACATCAATGTCTTTGCGAACCGCGCGTGTCAGCCCGCACACTGTCGCGCTCTGCACTTGCTTGGCGATGCGCTGGACGGCATCAAAATCCCCGGGCGATGAGATCGGAAAACCCGCCTCGATAACATCCACCCCAAGGCGCTCAAGCTGCCGGGCGATCTCCAGCTTCTCCTCGACGTTGAGTGCAGCCCCCGGCGACTGCTCGCCATCACGCAGGGTGGTGTCAAAAATATAGACTCGATTGCTCATAAAAACTTTCTTATTCGCCAATGGAGATCCGCTCCCCTAAAAACTTCGGGCGGGTGCGAAGTACCCAGGCGTCTAGCACTGCCTGCGCCCGAGCGAGAATCTCGCGCAGGGCAGTTTTTCCCTGCGGAAAGTTGCCGGTGCCTGCATCGTAGGCCACGGCCTCTATTTCGTGTGCACGGGCCAGAAAGAGTGCTCGCTCGTTGTGAAAGCGCTGCGAGATAATGGTCAGCTTGCTCTGCCCAAAGACTTCTTTTGCCCGAATTAGTGAGTCGAGTGTCCGAAAGCCCGCGTAGTCGCAGGTGATCTTGCCTTTGGGCACTCCTGCGGCAATCAAATCGTGCTTCATCGTAACGGGTTCGTTGTAGTCACTCCGACGGTTATCGCCAGAGACTAGCAGAAACTCCACTTTTCCGGCTTTGTAGAGCTTTGCTGCGGCAGTGATTCTCTGGGTGTAGTAGGCGTTGTGCCGCCCCCGAGCGACGAATTTATTCGTCCCCAGCACCAGCCCGACACGGTTTGCTGGGAGCGCAGTCAGCGCATCAAAATGCCGCCCTGATGCGCCTCCGAGCACGATGAGCTGGCAGACGATAACCAGAACCAGCGGCAGGGTGAGCAGAAGCGCCAGCACGGCCATCATGCGCCGTACCGCTCGCTGCTTTTTTAGTGTCTTTGCTGCACCTCGGGGGTGCGCAGATACCAGACTAATGCCCATAGTAGTACGGTGACGATGATAATTCCGACTCCTGCCAGGCACCCCAGGCAGGTCTTGTCCACATCGCCTATCTTTGACGCCAGCGTGGGGAAGCGGTCCCGGTCCGCACGGGCCGGAAGCTCTTCAGGATCCGGGGCTGTCTTCCCCTCGCTAGCGTCACTCATGGTTTGTTTTAGAGCTCGATCTTGCTCTGAACGCTCTGCTGCACGGGCACCTCTGTCTGAGTAGTGGCAGTGGCAGGCTTCTTCATCCAGCTCATCATACCCCGAAGCTCACGCCCCACGACCTCAATGAGATGATCATTGTCGCGCTTTGCCAGAGCATTGAAGCTCGGGCGATTTGCTTTATTCTCTAAAATCCACTCCTTGGCGAACTGTCCGGTCTGGATTTCATCGAGAATCCGCTTCATCTCGGCCTTCGTCTCGGAGCCGACGATGCGGGGGCCACGGGTCATGTCACCAAACTGGGCGGTGTCCGAGATCGAGTAGCGCATCCCGGCGATCCCGGACTCGTACATGAGGTCCACGATGAGCTTCAGCTCATGCAAACACTCGAAGTAGGCGATCTCCGGCTGGTAGCCCGCCTCGACCAACGTCTCGAAACCGGCTTTCACGAGCGCCGTCGCGCCGCCGCAGAGCACCACTTGTTCGCCAAAGAGATCGGTCTCGGTCTCTTCCTTGAACGACGTTTCCAGCACGCCCGCACGGGTTCCACCCACGCCCTTGGCCCACGCTAGCGCCCGCGCCTTGGCTAAACCCGTCGCGTCCTGGTGAATCGCGATCAGACACGGCACGCCCGCACCCTCGGTGAAGACACGGCGCACGAGATGACCGGGGCCTTTGGGGGCGCACATAAACACGTCCACGTCGGTCGGAGGCACGATCTGCCCAAAATGAATATTGAAACCGTGGCCAAACGCAATCGCCTTGCCCGCCGACAAATTCGGCGCAATCTCGGCGTTGTAGAGATCCCCCTGGAACTCATCGTTCACCAGGATCATGATCACATCGGCCTTCTTAGATGCCTCCGCGACCGTCAAAACCTCGAAGCCATCCGCCACAGCTTTATCCCAGCTCTTGCCTGGACGCAGGCCAATAATGACCTTCATCCCGGACTCTTTTAAGTTCAGCGCATGCGCGTGCCCCTGTGAGCCGTAGCCAATGACCGCGAGGGTCTTTCCCACCAACACATCAAACGACGCATCTGCGTCATAGTAAATCGTAACCGGCATGTTTCTATCTTTCTCTTTCAGGTTTAAATTGTCAGTCAAGGCGTAAACGCCCCGCCTGCAAATTTGCGTCGTCTTTGCAGACATACTTTAGTTATGCACTTAATTCCCTTAGCTTTTCTTCACGCTCTTCATGTGTCCCGCTCATTGCCGGGGCGGCGCTTCCGCCTCCACTCTCTTGCCGTAGCCGACGTTTCCGAAGCGCCGAAGTTTTTACCTCTCTGAGCCAGGCATCGCGCTCGGCCTCGGAGTCGAAGCGAGCGACATGGATCGGCTCGGTCGGGTCGGCGACGATAATGCAGGGGCGGTTTTCTTGGTCATAGGCACGCAAAAGACGCGGGTCGTCCGGGTAGACGCGCTCCCGCTGCGTGAACCACGATACCAGCGATGCCATTGATGGCACGATTTCCTCGGTCATTTCTCGCTCTCCGATTCCTCAATCGCGTCTTCCAATCGCCGTGCATTGCCACCTGTCAGAACGGGTGTTCGTGGTAGAAGGGGCGCAGGAACCGGCGCATCGGGCTCACTGTTATCTTCTTCTGTGTTGTTATTGCTCAGACCTAGGCGTTTTTCCAGCGTGGCGAGTTCTTCTTCTCCCTCAGCAATCTCAGATGGATTCAAGCCTTCGAGGGAATCTAAGATCTCCTGGATTCTGTCCTTGGGATTCATGCGGCTTGCTCCAAGGCGCGCTCGAAGTCGGCGGCTTCAGCCACGCCTGATTTGACGATCAGCGCACGCGTGACGCTCAGGTGCCGGGCGAGCAGGGGGGCCTCGGCGGGCATCTCAGGAAGGGTGAGGCGGGTCTTGGTTTGTTCTTCCCAAAAGACAGTCCCACCAGGGACGGAGTGCTCTACAAAACCAAGTCGAGCAAGTGCTTGTCGGAGCTGGGCGTATGTTAGCGTCTTAACCATGGTGGGTTTCCTTGTGGGATTTGTTGCAAGATAGTGTTCTTGAATGTCTGGAATTGATCCATCGTGTTGGCATCCAGACGGTTTTGCGTTGGGATACTGGCCGTCACATAAATTCTATCCTGAATCTCTTCGGGCTGAGAGAAAGCCTGCTGAATGTAGAGCCAGAATGCTTGTTCTGTGAGTGCATCGTAGACAACCAACACGACAGGCATGAGCTCGCGGAGCCAGGTTTGAAGATCACGTGTTTCCAACACAAAACGAAGCGTCTCTCTGCCCGTGGAGTAATCTGGCGAGGCTGTGGATTTAACTTGGACAAAAAGAAACTCGGGCTCCAGTTCTCCCTCAGTGGTGTAGGAAAAGAGGGACAGATCGTAGCCGTAGTCATACTGAATGCGCTCCACTGTCCAGCCGCGCCTCAGGACAAATCCCTCGACATGGTGAACCGCGAGATCAGCGATGACATGCTCACGCGTCCGGCGCTTTCGTAGCATCTAGCCCTCGCTCTCCTCAAGTATTGCTAGATACGCGGCGCGGGCTTCGTCTGTATCAAAGAGAAGCGCGGTCTGCCCGTTTTCGTCCGTGACGATCAGACAGAAATGCCAGTCGGCATTGTGGGCCAGGAGCAGGCGCGTGTTGCCTTGGTAGACGGGCTGAATGTCCCAGTAGATCTCTTCGAGCAGGGCAGGCGGGACGGGGACAGAACCCACCCGGCTACTCGCGAACCCACCCGCCTCGTCCCTCGGCACCCTCCCTTGAACCAAGGGAGGGTCGGCGAAGTGAGGGACGAACGAAGCCGGGGTGGGTTCTGAAGCCGGGGTGGGTTCGGGATGGGACGAACGCAGGGCGGGGAGAGGGCCCATCCGCACCGCAGGCATCGCTAGCAGCGGCAGCTCGTCACGGAGCTCGGCGAGAAACGCACTGTCCGGCGTGGTGGTATCGCCCAGCAGTGAGTGGATCTGCTGAGACGACGCGGCGTCGGTGAGGCGCAGCAGGCGGGTAAGTTCCGCCAGCAGCGCTTCTTGATCGTCCGTCAAAATCACGGTCTCCATCGTCAGGCGACGCAGCTCAGAGAGCTTACCGGCTACCTCGTGACAGAGTGCATCAAATTCCGGGTAGTGCATAGTCGTTCGGGGTTAAACCGTTCGTGAGCCCCGCATCAGGGCGATCCGGCCCGTGCGGACCAGCTCGCGGATGCCGTAGCTCTCCATCAGCTTCTCAAAAGCGTCTATTTTCTCTGCGCCGCCGGTCACTTCCACCACAAAGACTTTATCCGTGGTGTCTATGATCTTGCCACCGAACACCTGGGTCACAAGCTGGATCAGCTCGACTTGCCGCTCGGGGGTAACCGTCACTTTAATCAGAGCCAGCTCGCGCTCCAGCATTGGGGTATTGACATAGTCGTAGACTTTTAGCACATCGAGCAGCTTATGGAGCTGCTTGGTGATCTGCTCTAAAATATCCGCATCGCCGCCTACCACCAGTGTCATCCGGCTGACATTGGGATCGTCGGTGATCGAGACCGTGAGGCTCTCGATATTATAGCCACGGCGGGCAAAGAGGCCGGAGACGCGGGCGAGGACGCCGGGGCGGTTCTCCACGAGAACGGTGATCGTATGTGTTTCAGTCATGAGTTTTGTTTGCGTTTCCAAAGAAAATAAGCACTCGCTGCCAGCGCTCCGAGCGCGATAGTCTTGGCGAGTTGTTTCGCCAGGTCTTGGGTGGCAGGCGCGATAATCAGGCTGCCATCGGCGGCTTGGCGCACGGGCTCCCCGATGTAGCGGCCTTTTCGAGCGATTGCGAACCACTGAGTGAGCTCGCCCAGCGGGGCATTCACCAGAGGATCGCCGTGGCCAAAATAGAGTGTCTGGGGGCGTAGGGCTAGGATCGTCTCCAGGCTCTTGCGGGTGGCGAACCAGTCGGTCGTAAACGGCGGTGGTGGCCAGGCAAGCTTTTGGCGCGGTCGCCAGGTATCCAGCTTCAGGTTCATCAGAGCATCGCCCACAATCAGTGTCCGTGTGGCTTCCTGCCAGAATCCGACCTGCCCGAGCGTGTGACCGGGAAGGGGAATGACGTCCCAGTGCCCTCCTCCCCCGGCCCCTCCTCCCGATAACGGGAGGAAGGGAGAGGGGAGGGCCTGAACGAAGGGCCGCAGGTCTTTACCGTGCGTGCTGGCAAAGCGCGACGCCAGCGAGAGCCAGCCGCTGCAAGAGCTCGGGTCGGCGGGGGGATAGTCGCACTGCCCCGTCAGAAACGGCAGCTCCGCCTCGTGGGCAAAGATCGGCACGTCCCAGTAGGCCGCGAGCGCCGCCGCGCTTCCCGCATGATCGTAGTGTCCGTGCGTGAGATAGATACCCGTGGGGCGCGTCTTGCCGTAGCGCCGCTGCGCCTCTCGGACAATTGCCGAGAAGTGCAGCGGGAGCCCCGTGTCTATCAGCACCCAGTCCCCCCCCGGCTTGCCGTCGTCTAGAAAGTAGACATTGACGAATCCGAGGGAGAGTATTTCCCCTCCCCCGGCTCGTTCCTCGCCACCCCCTCCCAATAATGGGAGAGGGTAGGGAGTGGGTTCTTCCCCCCCTCCCTTTCCCGTTATCGGGAGGGAGGGGCTGGGGGAGGGAGGGGAAACCCTACCGCGCGACATCCACGACCTCGTTGGGATCGGGGACGCGGGTGTCCTTGGGCTCGAAGTGGCAGACGCTGGGCGGGGCGAGCACAGGCTCGGGCTTGCGCACCATCATCTCGTTGATCGTCTGGCCCGACGGAATCATCGGGAAGACATTGCTCTCTTTTGCCACACGAATGTCCATCACCACCGGGCCGTCGTGCTCCATGGCGCGCCTGAGCGTCGCCTCTAGCTCCTCGGGCTTGTCACAGATCAGGCCCAGAATCCCGTAGGCCTCGGCCAGCTTCACAAAGTCCGGGGCTTGCTCCAGATTCACCGACGAGTAGTGCTTTTGCCAGAACATCTCCTGCCACTGGCGCACCATGCCGAGGTACTGGTTGTTGAGGATCATCACTTTCACCGGCAGCTTGTAGATGCTGGCGACCATGAGCTCCTGAATGCACATCTGGATCGAGCCATCGCCCGAGATGCACCAGACCGGCTCCTTGCCATTCGAGGCGAACGACGCGCCAATGGCGGCGGGCAGACCAAAGCCCATCGTGCCTAGCCCACCCGATGTAATAAACTGCCGGGGCTTGCGGGTGCCGAAGTGCTGCGCCGCCCACATCTGGTGCTGGCCCACATCGGTGACCACCGTGACATCGTGGTTGGTGAGGCGTGCCAGCTCACGGATAGCGAACTCCGCGTGGATGATGCCATCCTCAGTGCCGTCCGGAGCTTCGAGCGGGAACTCCGCCTTCCACTTGCCGATCTCTGTGTGCCACTCCGAGAAGTCGCCCGCCTCTTTGACGAGCTTGAGGAGCTCTGTCAGTGCAGCCTTGCAGTCTCCCACAATCGAGGCATCGGCGCGACGGACTTTGTTGATCTCACCGGGGTCAATGTCCATGTGGATCACTTTGGCATCGGGAGCAAACGCAGAGACCTTGCCGGTAACTCTATCGTCGAAGCGTGCTCCCACCGAGATTAATAGATCGCAGTTATGCACGGCGTAGTTGGAGTAGGCCGTTCCGTGCATGCCCAGCATTCCGAGGCTCAGGGGATGGTTCTCCGGGAAAGTCCCCAGACCGTGTAGCGTCGTGGTGACGGGAATATTGGTGCGGCGCACGAGCTCTAGCAGCTCCTCATGTGCTCCGGCAGCCTTCGCCCCCCCGCCCACATAGAGCACCGGCTTCTTCGCCTCGGCGATGAGCTCGGCGGCGCGGCGGATGGAGAGCGGGTGCACCTTGAAGTCCGACTTGAAGGAGCGAATGCTCACTTGTTGTGCCTCGTCTGGGTCGTACTCGATCACGGTACGGAAGACATCCACAGGAATATCCACGAGCACGGGACCCGGGCGACCGCTCCGGGCGATATGAAACGCCTCGTGCATGATGCGCGGCAGCTCGTTCGCGTCTTTGACCAGCCAGTTGTGCTTGGTGATGGGCATGGTGATGCCGGTAATATCGGCCTCTTGAAACGCATCTTTGCCGATCACCTCGGTGCGTACCTGGCCCGTCAGGCACACAAGGGGAATGGAGTCCATCATGGCGTCGCAGATTGGGGTCACCAGGTTGGTTGCCCCAGGGCCGCTGGTACCCAGACACACTCCCACTTTGCCCGTGGCGTGGGCGTAACCCTCGGCCATGTGCCCACCACCCTGCTCGTGGCGCACTAAAACATGGTGAATGAAGTCGCAGTGGTAGAGCTCGTCGTAGAAGGGAATCACCGCGCCGCCTGGGTAGCCGAACATAATGGTTACCCCCTCGCGTCGCATGCACTCCAGGACCGCTTTCGCGCCCGTTGATTTGATTTTTGCCATAATTCTTTCGTCCTTTCCGCAGACTCTAAATTTATGGACGGAGGCAAAAAACAAAAATGCCCCTCGTCCCGTCGTGCTTGTTTGATCGGGACGAGAGGCGTTTCCAGAGTGTTCTCTGGAGCACGCTCCCGCGGTACCACCCGAATTGTCGTCCCGCCCCCCTAGCCCCCGATAACGGGGGAGTGTCGGAAGAGATACGACCACTCGATGCGCTGTTTCGGGCGCACCCGGAGGGACTACACACGGTGTTTGAAAACCGCTTCACCACCTCGGCTCGGAGGGGAGTTCGCTGCAGAGCGTATTCGCTCTGCGTCACGTTCGTCTACAGCGTCGCACCAACCCGCTGCTCTCTGAAAGTCCGAAACGTGCCTACTGGCCTCGTCATCGCCACTACTTTATGAGATTGTCGGTGTGGAGTCTACCATACTCAAGCTTTCAAAGCAAGTATAATTTGCACCAAGACACCAATCTGCAACCACGCAGCAGCCTGATGAGTCTGTGAAGAGAGACGAAAATAAACGATGGATAGGGCTGAAGAGACGATTCGGGCACTGATTGCACAACTGACCAGCATAGACTACGGAGCGCGTCTGATCGCACTGGGGAAGCTGGTGGAGGTCGGGGAAGAAGCCGTCCCTGCACTATTAGAGGCGCTGAAGCAGCCCGACACACTTCTGAAAGCCTGCGCCGCGTGTGCGCTGGCGGGAATCGGGAGCCCCAGAGCAGCCCGGCCTTTGATGGCGCTCTGGGAAGAAACACCGCTCGATCCCTCACGCATTGAGGCGCTGGTGGAACTGGCAACAAAGTTCTCGCGAAGACCTGTGGCGGCAGATATTCCGGCACTTCTGGACTTGCTTCTTTGTTACAAAAGTGCGACGGCGGCAGCGCATGGCCAAAGGAACTCCGAGACGGGACATCTTGTGACGGCACTAGCGGCGGAAGGGCTGAGTAAGCTCGCACGCACGGCTCCCACACCACAGTTGCGGGCGGCGCTTCCCTTGCTCAAGCGCGACTTCTGGAACAGCGTCCCGGAGGAGTTCACCGAGGTGCGCGAGCTGATCGAGGACGCGACCCGCAAATGGAAAGACCTGCCGGTGACGGCATTTGGGCCACAGACAAGTGCCCACGATCTCCCCCGGCCCGCGAGCGAAGGGAGAGAGAAATGACGGAGCTCGAACAATCGCTGGAGGAACTCTACGCATCGGACTTTGGGACGCGCAAGCGGGCACTGAAGCGCTTGATTGCTCTGGGAGATGGTGCGGTCGCGCCGCTAATCGCCCTGGCTTGCTCCTATAAAGTGGTTGCCCGAAAGCGTGCGATCGAGGCACTGGGAGAGATCGGTGATCGGCGGGCGCTCTGGCCGCTGGCGGGGCTGGACTCCGAGCTACCAATCGCGCGGCTGAAGGCGTTAATCGCCATTGTGGAGCGCCTCGCTGCGGCTCCAACCCGTCCCGATGCCGTGTGGTTTGTGGAGATTCTTGGCAAGTTCCGTGACGATCCCAATGGGGAGCCCATCGTGCTGGCGGCAGCGCAGGGGGCGCTGAAGCTCGCCCAAAACGATCCCTGTCCCGAGCTACTGCCCGTGCTCGACTTACTTGGGAGTTTTGGCCCCTACGCACTGCCGCCGGAGTGCATCGAGATCCGCAGGGAGCTGGCGTCGCTGCTTGCCCGTCAACAGCGGCCCCCCCGTGCGAATCTCCCCCGGCCTGCCGATGCACCTGTACAAGACGCACACGACCTCCCACGTCCGTCTTCCGCCGATTGAAACGTTTGTTGTGAATTAAGGGGCTTCGCCCCAGTCAATCACTCCCAGCCCAGTAGATCAGCAAACTGAAGGGAGGGACGCCCTAAAGAACGGTTTAACCAAATACAAAAATTGTGCAGAGCAACCTTGGCACTCAGACGA
>JANNDD010000096.1:0-7177 GCA_031387365.1 Armatimonas sp.
CCAAACTATAGGGCAAAACCAGAGCGTAGATCAGAACCAAGCGGTCGATCATGATCGGCTCTTCAAGGAGCTGCTCACAACGTTCTTTGTCGAGTTCGTCGAGGCATTCCTGCCGGATGTGGCCGCCTATCTGGACTCGGCAAGTATCGAGTTTCTCGACAAAGAGGTCTTTACAGACATCACCCAAGGCCAGCGCTACGAGTCCGATATCGTCGTCAAGGCACGCTTTCAGGGACAGGAAGCCTTCTTCCTTCTCCTGGTCGAGAACCAGTCCACCCCACAGAGCGGCTTTCCAAAGCGGATGTTCACCTACTTTGCCCGCTTCCACGAGAAGTTTGACCTGCCCGTTTACCCTGTGGTGATCTACTCTTTTGATCGTCCGCTCCGGAGGCAGCCCGCGACGTATCAGGTTGGTTTTCCGGGCTTTGTTGTCAACCGTTTCCAGTTTCGAGTGATCCAGCTTAACCGTCTGCGTTGGCGCGATTATGTCGCTACTCCTAACCCAGCCGCGACAGCTCTGATGTCCAAGATGCAGATTGCCCAGCGCGACCGCGTGCGCGTGAGACTACAGTGCCTGCGGCTGATTGCAACGCTTCGGCTTGACCCAGCCCGCTCTCAGCTGATCGCGGGTTTTGTGCGCACGTACTTACAGATGACACGTCTGGAGCTGGCTGAGCTTCAGCAAGAGGTGGGGCTCTTGCCCCGAGAGGAGCAGAATACAATGATTACGCTAACCAATGAGTGGATCGAGACCGGTCAAGTGACTGCCCAGAGAGCCCTCATTCTCCGTCTAGGCACCAAGCGTTTTGGCGAACCCAACGCAATGACTCGGGCTGCTCTGGAGACTGAGGACTTACCTCGTCTGGAGATTCTTGTAGATCGCTTGCTTGAGGTCGAGTCGTGGGCGGAACTGTTGGCCGATTAGCCCACCATGAGACTACAATGAGAAGAGTACCAAGGTACCCATTTCGAATTGGGTACCTTGGTACTTTGATTTCCTGAACCGGTTTCTTGAGCATGGGCAATCGTCAAGCCCAGGGAGCGGGCGGCGCAACTCGCTCTGCAACAGGTCGTTGCCAGGAGTAGCGTTTTAACGGTAGTTTTTGGTCATGCCTCAGAAGCCTCAACTTCTCGATGGAGCAGCTCCCGTAGATACGGAGAGGTTTTTGGCCATCAAGAAATCTGCCTTTGGCTCCCTTATTAGTACTTTCCGTTCCACTGCAAGGTATTTGACCGTTATCAGCGACGTGGTTCGTCTGCGGGATCGCCGAGCGGGTCCTGGCTGGCGGGCAGGATCCCGGATTGCTCCTGATCCGCCGGATCGCCGAGCGGGTCCTGACTGGCGGGCAGGATCGGCTGACCGTTGTACCCACCGGACTGGGTCGGCTGGTAGCTCGGGCCATCGTAGCCATTCTGCCGAAAAATGTTCGACAGTTTTCCTAAGAGGCCATCCGTGTCCACGTTCTGGTTAGAGCGCGTATCATTATCGAGAAAACTCGCTACTTTGTCAAAAATAGACTTTAAATCCATGGGTTCATTCCTTCGTAGTTTTAGTGAGTTAGTGGTTTTGCAGCAGGTTGCTGTCGAAGTCAGAGAATTGTTGGGTGCGGTAGTTACGTGGCGCACTGGGGGCCGGGCCACGGTAACGGGCATAGTCCGGGGCATAGCGCTGGACATCCGCCGAATCAATAGATATCGCCTGATTAGGAACCGTCAGCCAGACAGCTTTCCCCCGCGAATCGCGGTAGTAGACCCCGCCATTCTTTGAGCGGTAGAGCTGTGGCGTTTGTTGTCGGTTAGCAGGGGCATTGCTCCCCATGTTGGTGTGGGCCTGCTTGGCCTGATGCTTCTTGTAGAGATAGTAGAGAAGCGCTGCGCCTCCAATCAGGAGAAGCTTTTTCTTCTTGGTCATCCCCGGCTGCTGCGGTGCTAGGGGCGCTGCATGCGCAAACGGTGTGGCAAGAGACGAAAGCAGCATCATTGCTAGGAGTGATGTGGTTTTTTGGTGCCAATAGATTATCTTCTGGTTCTGCATTGATATTGAACTCATTTCTCCGTCATTAGATGGCGATAGGGAACTAATGGCTTTTCATATGTAGGGTAACCAGACAAGGTTCCGACTTTGTTACGCGGAGATAGGAATCTCAGGACGGTCGTAGATGCGATGCCGGGTTATGTTGTCGATAAACGCGGTCATATTATTTGTCCTGTTTTTCATATCTCGCCTTAATTCGCTCGTTTCGGGAGAACAGCCCGAATAGAGACGACGCTTCAGCCACTCCCCATTGCGAGCAAATGGCATGCTCTTGCGAACCCGGAGAGCACTAAAAAGTGGGGGGTCAAGCGAGCATTGGCGCAGCAGATAACTCGCCCCCTCGGAACTCAGGATGCCAATGAGGAGGGATTCGGGCAGGTAAACGCGGTGCCACCCCCCATTTTTTAGTGCTCTCCATATAGGGAACCTGACAGCCACAGTTGGATATACCTTTCAAGCCCGTCCTGGGCGCATTTTCAATTTTCATAAGGAGAAAAGCAACAATGGGTAAAGTTAGCAGTTTCGATGAATTGTGTATCGAGGGACTCAAGGATATCTATGATGCCGAGCATCAGATCACTCAAGCTCTGCTAAAGATGGCGGAGGCAGCAACCTCTGCGAAACTTAAAGATGCTTTCAATGCTCACCTCAAGCAAACCCAGGAGCATATTGCACGTCTAGAGAAGGTTTTCTCTCTTATGGGAGAGACTCCCGAGCGTAAGGCGTGCGTGGCAGCCAAAGGTCTAATCGCTGAGGGAAGTGAGAACATACGCGAAATTCCCCGCGGTCCCTTACTGGATGCGGTCCTGATTGAGTCGGCACAGAAAATAGAACATTATGAGAACGCTTCTTACGGGACACTGCGTACCTTTGCAACCCAGGCTTCTAAGACGGATGTAGCGAAGCTGCTGAATGAGACCCTTCAGGAAGAAGAGGATACAGATCGTGCTCTTACAGCCATTGCTGAGGCGGTAATTAATCCAAAAGCGGCTCAAATAGCCGAAAGAGGTCATCCATGAGTGCTGAGACACGGTCCCTCTGGGAAAACACCGCCCCTGCGCTCGAATTCCCAAAGCTGAGGGACGATATTGACGCCGATGTGGCGATCGTTGGGGGAGGTATCACGGGTATCACAGCGGCGCTTTACCTCTCGCGCGCTGGAAAGAGTGTCGTCGTACTCGAAGGACGTACGCTTGGCCTCGGAAGCACGGGCTACTCCACGGGGAACCTCTATGCAACCGTGGATGGCCGTCTTGCACGACTTCGTGACACCTATGGCCTTGAAACAGCAACCCGAGTGGCGCAATCGCGAGCCGCAACAATCGAGGCAATAGAGCATACGGTGGCGGAGCTTAAGATTGCGTGCGGCTTTATTCGATGCCCTCAATATCTTATCGCCACGGAGCCCGCGCAGCTCGTAGCCCTTCAGGCGGAGCTTGAAGTAGCACGTGAAGTTGGGCTTTCCGTCTCGAGTCTGGACACCGTTCCACTTCCGATACCAGCAATAGGTGCCATCAAAATCGACAATCAGGCGCAGTTTCATCCGCTCCTGTATATCCAAGGGGTGGCCCAGGCGGTTGCATCGGAAAACTGTCGCATCTTTGAGAATACACGCATTACTGCCCGAGATGGCAAGCTCCTGACGACAGCACATGGGAATGTTCGCGCAGAAAAGATCGTCCTAGCAACCCACACACCGATTGGCTTCCACATACTTCAAACGGAGCTGAGTCCCAATCGGGAGTACGGCATCGCCGCCCGGCTTCGTCCGGATTTCTCGTTCCCGGCAGGGATTTTCTGGACACTGGACGAGCTGGGTTACTCGGTGCGCCGTGTCGAGGTGGAGGGTACGACCTACCTGGTCGTGATAGGCGAGAAGCACAAGACGGGCCAGCACGATGAGGACACCGACTACTACCAGAGGGTGGAAGCGTTCGCGCGTGCCCACTTCCCCGTGGAGGCAATCGCTCACCGCTGGTCAGCGCAGCACTACCGCTCGGCGGACGCGCTTCCCTACATCGGTCGGTCGGGGGAGTTTGCTTATCTCGCGACGGGGTTTGGTACCAACGGTTTGGTCTACGGGCCGCTTGCCGCCGCCCTCATCACGGACGATATCCTAGAGCGCGAGAACCCCTGGAGCGACCTCTACAACGCCCGACGGTTCGCGCCCGTGCGCTCTGCTAGTGCCTTTCTTCAGGAGAATGTCAATGTCGCCCAGCAGTATCTGCGGGACTACCTATTGCGAGCCGATGTCGAGCAGCTGGAGAATATCGGCCCCGATGAGGGCGCTCTGACCGAGATCAATGGCAAAAAGTACGCGGTCTCGCGCGATGCCGAGGGCAGGTGGTCCGTGTTGTCGCCCGTCTGTACACACCTTGGCTGCCTTGTCCACTGGAACCAGCTCGAGAAAACCTGGGACTGCCCGTGTCATGGGAGCCGCTTCGACTGTCAGGGAGAAGTACTGGAAGGCCCCGCCCTCGCTCGGTTAGAGAAAAACGAGCTGATCGAGCCTGATGAGCTGATCGAGCCTGATGAAGAAAGGTTATCCGGAGGAGAAGTGATCGCGTAGTAGCAAACGATGGCGAGACTTTTTATTGGCACCTTCTGGCTGGAGCTATACACTGGGAGGGGATACTCTATCCGGAAGGGCTACATCCTTCGCAGCGTTTAGCGTAACTCCAGTCATGGGTTGAGCGGTTGCAAGATTCCGCCTTGCAGAGCGTGTCGTGGAGCATCTTCAGAAGGTATATGAGAAGAAGCAATGATAACTCGTTCGTAGCGGCGTTCTACAGCGCTGCATGGGACGTTGAGAGCGAGAACCCGTAGGATACGGAGCCGTCGGGAGATAGGATGGATTAAATATTATGGAAAATGAAACGCGTCGCGTTAATATCGGATCAACGGACAACATACACACCGACGGACACCCCAACCAGGCGCTCTTTGCCGACCTGAGGCGTCTTGTTGAATCCTCCGAGCTGCAGACCGGCAAAGACACGCTTCTTGCCTATATAGACGAGATGGAAGCGCAGCAAGGTAAGGCTGGATTTACAAACCCCTACCAGAACTTTATTGCAAGCACAGCCCAGCACATGACTCTGATCGGCCCGTTTATCCCGGCACTTTCCAAGCTGCTGTGGTTCGGCTGATGGAAGTTATGCCTTGATCGCTAGCCAGCCTAGAGCAAGCCTGGTACGGCCACCCATGACCCCCACCTCCCCCACTCCCAAGGAATCCACCACCCCATGATGCCCAGGAACATGAAGCGGTGTCGTTCCTGCCGCGAGATCGTGCCAAGACACGCGGCGGCTTGCATGTACTGCAAGAGGAGCTTCAAAGGATTTAACGCCAAGAGCCCGGCCTTTAGAATCGCGCTCGTGGTGCTGGTCGCGCTCATTTACGTGGCGTGGAAGCTGGGGACAGGCAAGTGATACCTGAGCAGGCCGAGGGCCACAGCGCCCAGCCAGCGCGGACTGCCCTGCGAGCTCGCCAGCGATTCCTGGAGTGGGAAGAGGAGCAGGAGAGCTTCCAGGAGGAGGGTCAAAGGCAACCGCAATTCAGTGATCTTTGGGAAGCGATTACGCATAAGGAGGGTAACGGGATAACCCAGCCAGCACAAGCCCGCCACTATCAGCGACCATTTCGCAACAGTGCGACTTCGAAGCAGAGTTGCAAGCCCCGCCGTGAAACACAGAACTGCCTGTAAGAGAGCCAGACCAACAGTAACAAACATAAAGCGGGGATTTTCCCATCTATAGGGGCTCGTAATCAATCTCAAGACCATGGCATGTGTGGATACAGCCTACCTCGCTCACGGAATCTGGCTCGATCAGCCACAAACTTCCATCATCTAAGTTCCAACGCATCGCGAAATCGTATTGGGGGAGAACAATATCTATGTATGTTCGACCCCATCAAGCACCAAAATTATAGGAACCTCACCCAACCGCAGGGCATAGGCCTGTCATGCAAAGTGCGCTCTTACAAGCCGGAACTCCCGCGCCCGATTTCACGCTCCCTGTAACGCCCGACCGGACCGTGACACTCTCCGATTTTCGTGGTCAGCCGGTGATCCTCGCGTTCTATCCCGCCGACTGGTCGCCCGTCTGCGGCGATCAGCTGGCGCTCTACAACGAGGCTCTGCCGATGTTCCAGAAGCACCACGCGGAGCTGCTGGGAATCTCGGTGGACGGAATCTGGTGCCACAACGCGTTCTCCGCCGACCACAAGCTCCATTTTCCGCTGCTCGCCGACTTCGAGCCTAAAGGCGAAGTCGCTAAGCAGTACGGAGCGTATAGCGAGAAATCGGGAGTGACTGAGCGAGCGCTGTTTGTGATCGACGAAGACGGATTCATCTTCTGGAGCTATCTCTCGCCGAGGGGAATCAATCCTGGCGCGGATGGCATTCTCGAGGCGCTCGATAGCCTCAAGCAGAAAGGAATCAAGTAAATGGCACAACTACATGTACCGGTGACGAATCTGGACTATGCACAGGGCGGGAAAGACGCGCCGATGACTCTGGTGGAGTATGGCGACTACGAGTGTCCCGCCTGCGCTCTGGCCTACCCGGTGGTTAAAGAGCTTCAGGCCGCGCTGGGCGACACGCTCCGGTTCGTCTTCCGTAACTTTCCCCTACGCAATGTGCATCCCCACGCTCAGCGCGCCGCTGAAGCCGCAGAGATCGCCGGCGAGCAGGGGGTTTTCTGGGAGATGCACGACGCGCTGTTTGAGAACCAGGATGCTCTGGAAGACGATCACCTGCGCGAGTACGCTCATGGCCTAGGAATCGAGCGCGAGGACTTCGTGAATGCGCTCATATCGCACCGCTGCGCCGAGAAAGTGGTGGCGGACTTCGAATCGGGGGTTCGCAGCGGTGTCAACGCCACCCCGACATTTTTCATCAACGGCGTCCGCCACGACGGTGATGCAAGCTTCGGTACCCTGCTTGTCGCCCTGAGCGCTTAGTCGCCACGGGGGCAGTGGGAAAGATTATGACAAAGAACCGATTCACTCCAACTCTCTTCTGCCTCGCGGGTTTGGCGCTTACGGAGGGCCTTGTCCTAAGTGGTTGCAATCCGATTGGGGCTCCGAAAAGTAGTAGCTCCTCTGCGGTAAATCCACCTCCCGTTCCTATAGAACCTA
>JANNDD010000099.1:0-6767 GCA_031387365.1 Armatimonas sp.
GGTGGTAGTCAAAAACCGTTGTCAGCACCCCACGCTTGGTATCTGGCCAGCTGATCTGGTAGTGCCCTTGCCCGATAAAGGCAGTTGGCTGTGGCTCATCCCAGGTGCGGCCGTCACGCCTGGTGGCCGAAACGCCCGCACGAATCTCTATCTGATGCAGAGCCGCGACGGCGCAAAGAGCTGGACGAGTATCACGGGGGAACCGCTACAACTGCCGCTCACGGTTACGCCCAACCCGGCGCTGGTCTTTGACTACCAGAAAGACGGCAAGCTGGTCTATTTGAAGGATGTCACCTACGATGCGGCGGGCAATCCTATAATTTTGTATCTGACCAGTAAGGGCTTCGAGCCGGGGCCAGGGAGTGGGCCGTACCAGTGGTGGACGGCACGCTGGGCGGGAAAAGCGTGGGAGCGCCGCGCTGTCACTCTGTCCGATCATAACTACGATCACGGCTCACTGTATATCGAAGGCGAAGGTCAGTGGCGTGTGATCGCGCCCACCGGTCCCGGAGCACAGCCTGGCACAAGGGAAGCTCCCTGACCCCAAACGCTACCCACAACCACACCTACGTCCGCCGTCCCCTCAATGCTCACCCCGACTTTTACGCGCTCTGGGCCGACGGTAACCCGCTCGACGATGAGAAAACGCTCCACACGTCGCGGCTTTACTTCACCACTAAAAGCGGCTCCGTTTTTACTCTCCCGGAGACAATGACAGAGAATACGGCAAAGCCTGCACTCTTTGCGTAGCACGGTATCGCCTCACGTGTAGTGTTGTCGCGATGCAGGAATTCCCTCTGTGAGTGCCGAAGGGAGGGGCATGCAAGAGGGTAAAGGTCTAGCGGCGAAGTTCCCCGGCGATAAAGGCATCGCCAAACACACGTCGGTGATCCTGACTGAGGATTTTGAGAGCGGTGATATTGCTGCGCTCAAGGCAAAGTGGTCGGATATCAGCAACAAAGCAGAGAGACCTCTGGCGCTGGAGACCGACAAGAGCACGGGCAGGCGTGTCCTGAAGATCACGGCGACACTGGGAGAGAACAATGGCGGGCATCTTTTTACCCTCCTGCCGCGTGCGAGCGAGACCCTCTACGCCCGCTTCTATGTCCGCTTTGAACCCGATGCCGACTACATTCACCACTTTGTCTGGATGGGCGGCCACAACCCCCCCGTGCGCTGGCCCAACCCACAGGCAGGGAGCAAGCCCAATGGCGACGATAGGTTCTCGGTGGGGATAGAGCCACACGGCGGCAATGGGCGATTTCCGGCTCCCGGCGCATGGAACTTCTACACCTACTGGCACGAGATGAAAAAGAGCGCCGATGGTAAGTTCTGGGGCGCAGGGATCGGGCCGACCACGCCTCTGCTCGTCCCGAAAGGCCGCTGGCAGTGTGTCGAGTTCATGACCAAGCTTAACTCCACTCCCGAAAAGTCTGATGGTGAGCTCGCGCTTTGGCTGGATGGCAAGCTTGCGATGCATATTGCGCCGGGTGTGCGGCGCGGTCCCTGGACAGGTCTCGGCTTCACGCTCCCTGAGACCGGCGGCGAGCCCTTCGAAGGGTTCCGCTGGCGCACGAGCAACGCGCTCAAGCTCAATAACTTCTGGCTGGAGCACTATGTTACGGAGGAAGCGTTGCGCCGCAATAAGAGCCGCCTCAAGCCCACGAACTCGGTCTGGTTCGATGGTATTGTGATCGCCACCGAGTACATCGGGCCACGTCAAGCCATCCTATAAATAGTTGCACAAAAGTTGTGCAACCTTTTTTAGCTCGGACTGTCTGAGGGAAGCAAGCTGAAGAGAAAGAGAAAAGTGGCCTCGAAGGGACTCGAACCCCTGACCCTCGGTTCCGAAGACCGATGCTCTAATCCGCTGAGCTACGAAGCCAAAACTCTAGTCGCGCGACTAGTGCGCCGATTATATCACGACAGGAAAAAATAATCCTATCCTAGTAGCAATTCGAGGGAACTTTATTTCTCTTGCACCGTACTATTAGGGAAGAATTTAGTAGGGGAATTGTCTTCTACAATGGCCGAGAAACCCATGGGGGGCACGCAAATGTTGGCGATGGAAACACAAATACAAATACAAGAAGAAGAGATCGTTCTGACCGCACAGGGACGACAACGTATCGAAGAGGAGCTGGATCGCCTGGTGACAATTGACCGTCATGAGGTGGCAGCGCGAATCAAGGATGCGAAAGACTACGGGGAGCTCACGGAGAACGCGGAGTACGAGGCTGCCAAGAATGCTCAGGCATTTGTCGAAGGGCGGATTCTCGATCTCAAGGGGATTCTGTCACGTGCTCGTCTGCTTCGCCACGGTGACATCCCAACGGACTGGGTAGGTCTCGGGGCAGTGGTGACGATTCAGGACAAGGACTTTGGCGATGATTGGACCGTCACCTTGGTGTCGTCCTACGAAGCCGATCCTGACCAGGATTTTCTCTCCAATGAGTCGCCTGTTGGCAAAGCACTTATGGGAAAGCGCATTGGAGAGACGGTTGAGGTAAAGACACCCGATGGCATCATCCGCTACGAAGTGATCTCGATTACGAAGTAGCTTCGGTTAGCTTCCTGATCCCGTACCGCTCAGGCTGGCAAGAATGCGTGCCTGGAGCGGTGTGGGGCGGGGAAGGGGACGCAGCCGGTAGGAGTGCTCTGTTTCCGCTCCTAACGTCAGGCTCCCCTGCTGAATGGCACCGTCGCGCCAGAAGGTCAATGGCAGTCGTTCGCCGGGCTGGTAGCGTGTCAGAGCGCCTCCCAGCAGGCTGTCGATTGCCTGACCTCCCAGGCTGAGAACCACGTCTCCGCCTTGCAGGCCCGCCTGCGCTGCGGGGCCGCTGGGGTCTACCGAGGCGATCCGGGCCTGACTGGGCTGGGAGAAATCCCAGGTCGCTCCAAGAGCGGTGTTCTTACGGATACTCTCGTCCGCCTGAATTCCCCCCGCCGCCAGAAGCTCCACAATCGGAAGCTCATCCGTGGAGCGGAGTGCACGGTTAAAAAAGGCGGAGAGGTCTGCTCCCGCGAGTCGTGTTGCGACGCGCTCGATCTCCCCTTCGCTGTAGCCCTTGCCGGTCTTTAGGCACTGAGCGAGGAGGGTCTTCAGCACATCTTCCAGCCCGACTTTGTTATTGGTTTTCTGCCGCAGCTCGATATCCAGGAGCAGGCCTACCACCAACCCTTTGTTGTAGTACGAGAGCCCACCAAACCCCTGGGATTCATCCTGGCTTTCCCACACCTTCGAAGAGGCGTCTTCCAGTGTCACCCGCCGCCGCGCGGGGTTCGTCATGAGCTGGGTAAGCTGCTCGGCCTGATAGCCCAGCCAGAACCGCTGGGACGCCAACCCGGCTTCGGTCAGAACGCGCGGTGCGAAGTAGTCGGTCACTCCCTCGGCAAACCAGAGGTCTTTCACTCGGACGGCGCGCGTGTAATCAAAAGGGCCGAGTGCCGCCGGGCGAAGACGTTTGACATTCCAGGCATGGACAAACTCATGGGCAACAATTGCGAGGTTCTCGGGATCTGGTTGTCGCAGGTTATTGGGATCCAGGCGGATCACCGTGCCGTTCAGGTGCTCCAGTCCACCGGTGAAGCTTTCAGTGCGCGCAAAGTGAAAAAAGAAGATATACCGCTCAAAAGGTGCGCCCCCCAGGAGCTTGATCCCCGCTTGAGCAATCTTAAAGACACTCTCTGCCCAGCGTGCGTAGCGTGTGGAATCGCCTCCCACAATGACGACCGAGACCGGGACATCCCCCAGAGTGCGCTCTATTCGTGTGAACTTGCCAAGCTCGGCGGGCTGATCTGTCAGGGCATCGTAGTTGGGCGCGGAGAAAGTCGTGGGTTTTCCAGGAACGGGCGTGTTTGCGCTAGCGACTTTCCAGCCCTCCGGGACCTGGTAGGTAATGGTGCAAGGAGACTCCTTGCTCTCCGCGATATAGGCCAGGGTCGCGGGGCCGGGCACAAAACCGTGCTCGCTGTCCAGATAGGGCTCGAAGAAACCAAAGTCGGTGTCCGAGGCGCGCACATCGTAGGAGAAAGTCACGCGGGAGGCTCCCTCCGTGGTAACCGTCCAGGTACGGACATCGGTTTGCTGGAGGCGTAGCGGTTTCTGGGAAGGGCCGCGTGCGGAGAAGTTACTGAGATTCCCCTCGTTACTTCGCAGGACATACCAACCCGGTGTCCAGGCAGGAAGCTGGAAGGTAATGGTGTCGCGGCGTAGGCCCTCCGCCTGTACCTGGATACGGTAGCGTTTCTGGCTCACCTCCGCGACCTGCACTGTGTAGGCTATCTGTGCAGCAGGGGGTGTGCTCAGCGGGGGCTGCGCTTGCATTTCCGGGAAGAAGGCGCTTTGGGCTCGTCGGCGAGTAGGTCGCGCAGGTGGAGCAGAGCCCGCTGCTGAAGCCGCGAGACATGCATCTGTGAGATATTCAGGCGGCCCGCAATCTTTGCCTGGCTGAGGTCATCGTAGAAGCGTAGAGCGATCACCTCGCGCTCGCGCTGCCCCAGAGCATCTAGAGCACCACGCAGATCCCCGAAGTGCTCAAACTCGCAAAGAAGATGATCTTTCTGGCCGACGATATCCTGCATCGAGGTGCTCTCTGTTAGATAGCGGCCATCTAGGTGTGTGTCCAGAGAAAGAACGTTGCTTGCTTCCTGCGACTCTATCGCCAGCAAAATATGTTCCTCAGGGACATCCAGGCACTTTCCCATTTCGGAGGAAGTGGGGGCTCTTCCTAGCGTGGACGTAAGCTCCGTGTTCACCCGCCGTATAGCCTGCTGGAGCTCCTGGAGCCAGCGTGGGATCTTGATACTGGCGGACTTATCTCGGAAATGACGGCGGATCTCTCCCGTGATGGTGGGAGTTGCAAAGGTCGAGAAGCGTGTGCCCTGGCTCGGATCGTAGCGATCCAGTGCATTGATTAAGCCGATATTACCGACCTGAAGCAGATCCTCTAGGGCCTCTTCGCCCCCGACAAAGCGCACTGCGATGGAGCGCACGAGCCGCTGGTGGTAGAGGATCAGGGCTTCGCGAATCTTTGGATCACGCGTCGTGGCGTACGCGCAATAAAGCTGTTCCAGATTGAAAGCAGGATGACTTTCTCGAATGGGAAATCGAGCCCCGGAACCCCTAATAGGTCCCGTCGTGTTTTCCAGTATGCTGGTCATCACCATATAAGACAGATTCTATCCTACACTAAAAAGTTCTATTTTAAGAAATTACTTACTGAGAACTATTGCACACCTGGCATTTCTGCCTGGCTTTAGCGCATATCAGATGAGTGCCCGGGAAAGGCTTTAGAACCTGGGTCGAGGTAGGTCTTGGCGAAGTTTGCCGCCGTCCCCGCCTCCCCGACTCCTGTTGCAATTAGTTTGAGCTTGCCGACATAGCTACAGATATCGCCCGCAGAGTAGATTCCTGCAATATTCGTGCGCATAGTGCTATCCACACGAATTGTATTTTTCTCTATCTCGAGGCCCCATTCCTTTATTGGCCCAAGATTTGTTAAAAAACCCAGGTTAAGCAGTAGCGCATCGCACTCGACTCGCTGTTCCTCACCGGTTCGGTTGTCGAAGATCGTGACTGCCTCTAGGTGCTCTTCGCCGTGGAGTGCCTTGAGCTCGAAGAAAGTCCGTAGCTCGACACTGTCTAGCTCCCTTACTTTTTTGATCGTGTCCTCGTGGGCGCGGAAGCGGTCTGTGCGGTGGAGCTGGAGGCAAGATGCTGCTTGTGGGCCGAGCGCCATTGCCCAGTCAAAAGCGGAGTCACCGCCGCCCACAATCACGAGGCGCTTGCCCGCAAGAGCGGTGGGATCGGTGACAAAATAATGGACACCCAGCCCTTCCAGGCGATCTAGATCGGGAATATCCATCTTGCGCGGCAGGAATGCCCCCACGCCTGCGGCAAGAAGTACGGTGCGGCTGTAGTGGCTCTCTCCCTTGTCCGTGGTCAGTACCAGGTACCCTCCTGCCGCGGTGTCATCGCCCACCCGCTCGAGCTTAACCACTTTCTCACTGAGACAAACCGTTGGGCTGTACTGAAGCGCCTGATCCGCAAACTGTGCCACGAGATCCTTTGCCAGTACCTTGGGAAAGCCTCCCACATCATAGATATACTTTTCAGGGTAGAGCGCCGAGAGCTGCCCCCCGAGCTGGGGCATCGAATCAATGAGCTTGGTGCGCATCTCGCGCAGACCGGAGTAGAACGCTCCAAAGAGGCCCGTCGGTCCGCCGCCAATAATCGTAAAGTCGTAGATATCCATAAGTCATTAGGTCAAAAAGACACAAAAAGCCGCGCATCCTAACTCATTGGGTGCGCGGCTTTGCTAGCCCTAATTATACCACGGCTCATATCTACCGGCGACGGCGTAGTAGCCCAAGTCCTCCCAGCGCCAGTAGGCCGAGTGTGCCCGGCTCTGGCACGGATTGCGAGCGTGACCGATGGGTTGCCGTGGCGGTGCTAGTGTTTGTGTTCGTATTAGTGTTTGCAAGCAGAAGCGAGGGCGGAGTGGGATCTTGTTTCTCTCCCCACTGAACGCGATCACTGGGATCCGGTGTTGGTGTGGTGCTTGTGGTGCTTGTGGTACTTGTAGCGGCAGGCAGCTTCTTGAGCGATTTTGCCCCATTGAGCAGAGCCTGAGCATGAGCGGTAGTAGTGGTGGTGAATAAGAGGGTTCCCAGGGCAATGCTGGTGGCGACGAGTAAGCGGATGCAGTTCATTGGTTCAGTGTTCCTTGAAGGGATTCTGTGCTGTGTGCTTTTTTGCCTTCAGG
>JANNDD010000100.1:0-6031 GCA_031387365.1 Armatimonas sp.
GACCACTTTTAAACGCGGTTTGACATCCCCCAGGCAAGAGCAAAGTCAACGCGGAGAAAATATCAACCATATAGCATCTAATATTTATTTATTTTATCAGAATGAAAAATTTCGACTCCATTTTCATGAACAGAAAAACCACCCGCACATATAAAACCTGTATAAAATTTCGATTCTAATGTAAAAATATAAATATTTAAATCAAAAAAATATTTATCAAGGATATCAATTTCAGACAGACCATTATTCATATTACGTTTTTTCTCACTGGCATATATACGATTTATCAATCGCCCTTTAATTCTATCAATATCGGTATTTTCTATAGTTTTATATATCTTCAACTCACTGTATGACATAGAAGTTTCCATGTGGTGCACAAACCAAAAATTAACTATCACCTCATCTGCATTATGATACCTACCAGTGTTAAAATAGACATGTTTATGTCCCTTATCACATCTATCCAGAAGAAAAAATCGTTCGCTTTTATACAGAAACATCAATAAAACCTCATCTTTAACATTAATACATTGTTAGATCAAATACTGTCAGTCATATAAATGATTACTAGTCAAATTCATATGACTGACAATAGATCTGAAAAATTAAATTACCGCGTACCTATCATAGATCCTGGAGGTTAAACCCATCTTGGGTGATCTACAGGTGGATTATAAATAATTATCCTGTCCCAATAACCATTATCATTAATATGATGCCATTCACCTCCGGTTATATCATCTCCATCTAATGATTTATTAAAATCTACACCATCTAAGTTGAAGGGCCATCAATGTAATCGATCATAACATCTGGGTTAGGATGTATTGGAAATAGATTTAATCCCCAATCGTCAAGAGTGTCATGCATATCTTTCCAAGGCATAGTTCCATCAGTCTGAAGGAATCCGTACTCCTTGCATGCGTCGGTATGTTAGAACTTGCTGGTCCTTCCTAGGTTCTCAGGAAGTATACCCGAAGCCAGGATTTCGCATGGTGAAGCTTATTAAAGAGAGCGTTGTTGCGGCCCCCTTCCGGGGGTAAAGTCGTGATATAATTCCACTGCGCTTTTGCGCAAACGGAAATCCTTATGTAGGGTAGCGACTCGCTATCCTTTTTTTTTGTTTGGGGGAGTAGGTCTATGGGCGCGGTCGTGGTCGTGGGGACGCACTGGGGGGACGAGGCTAAGGGAAAGCTGGTGGATCTCCTCGCGCAGGACGCGGATATCGTGATTCGCTACGGCGGCGGGCCAAATGCGGGCCATACCGTTCATGTGGGGGAGAACACCTACAAGTTCCATCTCATTCCCTCAGGGATTCTCAATCCCAAGATTCTGTGCCTCATGGCCGATGGCATGGTGATTGACCCCGCGACGCTGGTTAAAGAGCTGGAGACGCTAGGGGCCGTCGGTGTGGACACCAATAACCTCCGAATCTCCCACAATGCCCACGTGATCCTGCCCTACCACCGCCTCCTTGATCAGCTTGAAGAGAAGCTCAAGGGCGCGGGCGCGATTGGCACCACCGGGCGCGGGGTCGGCCCCTGCTACGCCGACAAGGCCAGCCGGGTCGGGATTCGGATGGGTGATCTAATCAGCCCCACACGGCTTCGCGAGCGCCTCTCCGCCGCACTGCCGCTGAAGAATGCGATTCTCACCAAAGTATTCGCCGCAGACGCCGTGGACCTTGAGGCGCTCCTCGCGGAGCTCACGCCGCTTGGGGAAAAACTGGCACGCTTTGTCTGCGACACCCAGGCACTCGCGGGCGATGCACTGGCGGCGCAGAAGCGTATTTTGTTTGAGGGCGCTCAGGCCACGATGCTGGACATTGACGGCGGCACCTACCCCTATGTCACCAGCTCGCACCCCCTCTCGGGCGGCGCGTGTATCGGCACGGGCATCCCTCCTACCGCCATCACCGAGATCATCGGGGTCGTGAAAGCCTACACCAGCCGTGTCGGGGCAGGAACAGTTCCCACGGAGCTTCTCGATGTGCGCGGCGAGCGCATCCGCGAGCGGGGCCGTGAGTACGGCACCACAACGGGCCGCCCTCGCCGAATCGGCTGGCTCGACGGCTTTGCCCTTCAGTATGCGGCGCGGGTCAATGGCCTCACGGGAATCTGTGTGGGCCACTTAGACGTGCTCGCGGGCTTTCCGACCATCAATGTCTGTGTCGGTTACACCAAAGACGGCGTCCTCTTAAAGCACTTTCCCGCAGGTGATGTCTGCCTGCTCGATGGCTGCGAGCCCGTTTACGAGGCGCTTCCTGGCTGGCCCGAGGACTCAATTGACAATGTCACACGCTTTGAGGAGCTGCCCCAAAACGCCCAGGACTACGTCCGCTTTGTCGAGAAACTCGCCGGCGTGCCCGCTCGGTTTGTCTCCATCGGCCCCCGCCGTGACCAGACACTAGTGGCCCCCGGAATGCCCGCTCCCGCCGCGCTTTTCGCGACTGAACTTGCACGCAGATGACCTGGGAGGAGCACCGCAGCGCTGCGGAAGAGTTTGCCCTCATCGAGCTGTGGGAGCAGGCGGCAGCCCACTACGTGAATGCGGCGGCGCTCTTGATGCAGTCAAAGCGCCTCGAAGACACACCCGAAATCACGTACTTACAGCTTCGGGCGGGACAAGCCTTCTTGGAGCAAGAAGATCCCACCGCCGCCGAGCCGATCCTCAACAATGCGCTCCAGCTCGCGACACTAATTGAGTACACCGAGCTGCTCCCCGAGATTCAGAGGGCACTGGGCGAGGCCCACGCCACGCAGGGCAACCACCTGGCCGCGATCCCCTGCTTTGAGGCAGCGCTGGGAAAGACACTCGACCCCGAGCTGTATCTCCACCTCACCCTCTCGCAGCTTGCTCTAGGGCAAGAGCCCGAGGGGCTCAAGAGCCTGGAGCGGGCCTGTAAGATCCACTACCGTGCCAAGAATTTAGAGGGCATGGTGACCTGTGTCTCCCGCGCCGCCGCCGTCTCGGAGGATGCGGGGTATAAAAAACTTGCCCGCAGCCTCTACAAAAAGGCCCTCCAGCTCGCCGAAATCTGGCCCCAGTGCGATCCCGCTCACCTGGCGGAGTTCCAAGCCCGCTACGACGCACTCGGGGTATAAATTACGATGCTATTTCCCAGCAAGCCCAGCGAAGTCTTTCTCGGAGAGGCCCTTGAGCTCGCCTGTGCTGTCTCCGAAGCGCTCTAGGGGAATACCCATGCGGCGCAGCAGTGCGAGGTGGAGGTTGCAGAGTGGCGTGTTCTTGGCGTAGGTAAGATGCCGCCCCGTGGAGAGTGTCCCGCCACCCTGTCCGCCCAGGACAATCGGCAGGTTGTAGGGGCTGTGCGCGTTGCCGTCTTTGATGCCACTGCCAAAGAGAATCATTGAGTTATCGAGCAGTGTCCCCTCACCGTCCTTGATGCTCTTCAGGCGCTGGAGCATGTACGAGTACTGGGCCAAGTGCCAGGCTCCGATTTTTTTATACGGATCGAGCTTCTCCGCCTTGCCCTCATGGTGGCTGTACTCGTGGTGACCGCCGCTCACGCCGGGCAGGAAGCCAAAGTTGCGCCCAGAAACCTCATTGCCAAAGAGAAATGTCGAGACGCGGGTGGAGTCTGACCAGAAGCCTAGCACCATCAGATCGAGCATGATGCGCACCTGCTCGGTGTGGTCGAGCGGGCGCTTGTCACCGGGAACTGCGTACCAGTCTTTGATACGCTTGTCGAGCTTCTCGGACTCGGCCCGCAGAATCGGATCGTCGAGGATAGAGCCCTTACGGCGCGTGGCATCAAAGGCGATTCGCTTCTCGACGGCGCGTACAGCATCAAGATACTCTTCGAGCTTGAGCCGGTCCGCGGCGCTAATTTTTTTCTTCAGCCCGCTTGCATCGTCCAGAACGGCATCGAGGACGGACTTGTCACTAGCCGAGACGCCTCGGCCTTTCTGGCCTTGCCGGAAGAGACGATCAAAAGCCGCTTGTGGATTGATCTCACGGGAGACGGGCGTGGTGGGGGTGCTCCAGGAGATGTGCGAGCCGTAGAGTGCCGTCAGCCCGACGTTAATATCCACGTAGGTCGTCGGGGGGTCAATCGAAAGTTCCAGCGACGGCAGCGGCGTGAGATTCCCGAGCTTCTGTGCGATCAACTGATCGAGCGAGATGCCCCCCGCGTTCATATTTGCGCCGGTGGTCTTGGAGATTGTCGTGCCCGTGAGAAAGGGCGCGATCTTATAGTAGTGCCCATCCCCGGTGATCGAGCCCTTGTTCATCAGCTCAGTGAGCACCAGAATGTCGTTTTTGACGGGAGCGAGCGGCGCAAGGATCTCGGAGAGCTCGAACTGGCTTCCGGTGCCCTGTGGCGTCCAGGCAAAGGGATTTACCCCATTGGGCATGTAGAGTACTGCAAGGCGATTGGGCGACTTTGCCGCTGTCTGGGCAAGCGCCTCGAAAGCGGGCAGGGCAAGCGCGACACCCGCGCCCCGCAAAACAGTTCGTCGTGTGAGAGGCTTCATCGTAACCATTCTACCTCATCTAGCCCCCCATCCCCCGCCGGGCGGGGGGGATATAATGAAACAGATTCTGATCTGTCCCCCCGCCGGGCGGGGGTTAGGGGGTAGGTAAAAATGAGCAAAGTAAGTAAGATCGTCGCGGCGCTGTGCGTGCTGCTGCTGTTGGTGGCAGGCATCTGGTCGCTCGCGCCACGCCCGCCTGCGACACCAGAGCTACAGATCGCGGAGTCGCTGCAAGAGGCTGCTGATGCCGCGCAGGCGAGGAAAGTATCCCAACTGATGGATCTGATCTCCGACGACTTTAAGACCGGAGGTATGACCAAGTCCCTACTGCATCTCCAGCTCGCTCGGGCACAGAACAGCGGGCGCGGCGTGAAGTACGATGTGAAAGTGATGCCGCCCAAGATCCTGCCCTCGGCGGATGGCGACCCGAACCAGCGGGTTGTTTTCACGTCAGCATCGGTGCTGGGCGATGGTGACGAGACCCTCTGGGGCGGAAATCAGCTCACCCTGGTAATGCGCAAGGAGACCCGTCGCCGCAATCTTTTGTTTACTGAGCCCCACTGGCGCGTGATCTCCATTGCCAACCTGCCGCCACTGCCGGGCGAGGGCGACTAAGTGGCAGCCCGTCCCCAAGTGAGCGTGCTCTGCGTCGGCAAGCTGCGCGAGGCGTTCTGGAAAGACGCGGTCGCGGAGTACATCAAGCGCCTCGGTGGGCAGACCAGCACGTTCCAGCTCTTCGAAGTTGAGGAAGACACCCGCGCCGACAGCGAAAAAGAGGGCGAGCGGCTTCTTTCTCGGATTCCCGAGCGCGGCTGGGTCGTTGCCTGCGACGGCATGGGCAAAGCCATTTCCTCGGAGACTCTGGCCGCTAAAATAGAGCAGGTCTGCACCGATGGTGAGAGCCACTTGCTCTTTCTGATCGGCGGGGCCAATGGGCTCAGTGATGCCGTCCGTGCCCGTGCGAACTTCCTGCTTTCGTTTGGGCCAATGACCCTCCCCCACCCCCTCGCCCGCGTCGTGCTGGTCGAGCAGCTCTACCGCTCCTTCAAGATCAATCGTGGCGAGGCGTACCATCGCTAGCCTCAGTAGCCTCAGTCAAAGGGCAGCTCCGGGGGCGGCAAGAGCTCCCCGGCAGCGCGGCAGGCTTCGAACCAAGTTTGCAGGGGCGCCAGATCCGGCTCCGGCCCCGGGGGGAACCTTTCCGGGCTGACCATGATCGGAGGAGTGGAGAGAGAAAAGCCTTGGAGCCAGTCGGCCTCGGCTTTGGAGGCAAAATAGAGATTGGTGGCGTAGGTGAGTGCCAGGCGCTCGGGAACCAGAAGCTCGGCGGAGGGGTATTTACCGCTGCGCCAGTCACCAAGAAAGGCGGCTTTCCCAATGGGGCTAGTAATCGGGATAAACTCCTCACGGTGCGCCCAGCGTTTTGTGTTCCACTTCAGGTAGGCCGCGCCGGGCAAGTTCCCAATCGCGGGATCGAATGCGAGCAGAGCATGCGGATAGCCGCGCTTGAGCTTGTCGGCAAGAAGCGGCGTCTT
>JANNDD010000102.1:0-4923 GCA_031387365.1 Armatimonas sp.
GCAACCCAGCCCACCTCGATACTCTCGCAGATCATGTCCAGCGCTGTGGAGAGCGGAACATTAGAGAACGTGAACGACTTGGCATCCGTGGGAAGGTCATCGGCCAGAGCGTAGCTCAGGTCGGCGTCTTTGAGGAGCTCCTTGAAGCACTCCCGCACATCGGTGTTTTTCTTGTCCAAGGAGACCCGCTTGCTCGGAAGCGTGGCCGAGCGAAAGCGGTCGCCTATGAGGGGAAGATCACCGAGGAAGGGCACGCTAGGAGCCACAGTACTGAAAGCCTGCCCGGTTCGACCCGTGCCCATCCGGAAGTTAAAGCCAGGGCCAGGGTGCTTCTTACTGAAGCTGATCTTGATTTTGTCGCCTTTTTTCTCCGCCTTCCAGCCGCAGCCCAGCAACCCTGCGGCACTGTCGAGGGCATTTCCCACGGAGACACTACGCATTACTATACCGACCTTGCCATCCGCTTTGAGACCATCTTCCAGCTCGTACTCTAGGCCGGCCTTTTCACATATCTGTTTGACAACATCCAGAGCCGCGCTGTCTTTGACTTCGATATCGAGCTTCTTTGTCGGGAGGTCTTTGTAGCGCTCTGGCGTCCCTAGCACATAGGCACTACCGGGGCCAAACGCCGTCGCGTTAAAACCGGGGAGCGGGGCGAGGTTGCTACCGAAGGTACGAACCGTGGGATCAGCAGTACGCTTGCGAAGCTCGACGGTTGTTCTACCATCCTCGTTGAGGATAAAGGCTTGTGCACCATAGAGTCGGCTAATAGAGGCCATCGCATCGCGCGCATTAACATCGTCCATTTTTAGGCTAAGCTTGCTTTTGTTGCCTTTGGTCTGATCATCAATTTTCTCAAACTTGACTTTGGCCGCCTCCAATATTTTTTTGATTGCATCTTCGAGAGTTGCGTTCTTGAAGTCAATATTGATGGTTTTATTAAACCAGTCCGGCTCACTGCTCGTCACACTCTGGGCACGCGCCGGGGTTCGTGGTGTTCCCTGTCTGGTCGTGGTCAAAGGCTCCTGGGAAAGTGCCGGAAGTGTAGCGGCGAGTGCCATAAAAGAAAGAAGTAGTTGTTTCATTGTTTAGTTCTCCTGTTGAGATTCGGAATAGATAACATCGGGGTCTTCGAGAGCGACCGCCACAGGCATGTACTGGACGCTTTCCCCATCGGCGGAAGGCTGGGCATAGTAGGCAGGTGTGTAGAGTGGTTTTTCAACCGCGACACGGCTCCCCGTCCCCACCGAGTCACCGGGAGTGTCCACGGCGACAGGAAAGCGACGTGAGAGCGGAGATTCTTGTCTTTTCTTTGGTATTTCTTTGAAATGCCTTGGTGATTCCTCAAAACGCAGCGGCTTTTTCTCGGATTGCTTCGATGTATCTTGCCTTGGCTTTTGGGTATTCTCGAATTGCTTCGGTATTTTTCTCGGCGTTGGTGTTGGCGAGATTTTCTGTTCCGCAGTCGGCTTTGTTGTCGGCTGTGCCTCAGGGAATTGCTTGTCCACCCGAGCGACCAGGAGCATGCAGGCAGCCCCTGCCATTGCCGTGGCGAATAGAACACTTCGGGGCCGCGCAATTCCGATGGGGCGCAGCGGCGGGCGTGCTCGTCCGGCCAAGGCACGTCGCTCCAATCCTAGAGGCATTTCGGAACTGGGACGCCAGTCTGCGGCGTCTTTTAGTTTATCTTCGATCTCCATAGGTTTTCCTCTTACGCCCCCTCCCCAATGTGAAGAGGGGGGTAACTGTCTATCTCTTTCTCGCCGAGGGCTCCCGAGAGCCGCTTCAGGCCCACTTTAACCCGACTGCGAATAGTGCTCTCTGGCACCCCTTCGAGGCGCGCAATCTCGGCGATACTGTATTCCTCGAAGTAGATCAAGTGGATCGGTGTTCTCTCTTTTTCTCCCAAACGGGCGACGGCGGTGCGCACTCGGCGCTGCTGTTCCTGGCGCTCTGCTTGCTCAGGGATCGGTAAGGCCCCATCGGGCTCGTCAGGGCGGTCGTCTTTCCAGAAGCACACCCGCCGCATCCAGGCCGATTTCTGATGATCATGTGCCGTGTTTAGCGCGATCCGCGTCAGCCATGAGCCCAGCGATGCCTCGCCCCGGTAGCTTCCAATGGCCTGCCACGCCTTGATCACTGTCTCTTGCGCCAGATCCTCCGCATCCGCTTTTCGACGAACGACGCTAGATACCGTGCGCCAGATCCGACCTCGGTGCGTTTCACACAGCTGTGCGAACGCCTCAGGGTCTCCATTTCGGGCGCGATTTAGCAGCTCGTTTTCCGTCATCACACACATAGACGATAGCTTAACGAAAAAGCGCGAACTTCTGTTGCTATTTGGGGTATATATTTTCAGAAGGAAACGAACACTATGTCCATTGAACTGCCCGCACTGCCCTACGCCTACGATGCGCTTGCTCCCGTGATCTCTCAGGAGACCATGGAGTTCCATCACGACAAGCACCACGCTGCCTACGTCACGAACTTGAACAATGCGATCAGAGATACCGAGGTCGCCGACTGGAGCGCGGAGTCGCTCATCACTAATCTTTCCGCCGTGCCTGAGGCAATTCGCGGCGCGGTTCGCAACAATGCGGGCGGCCACGTGAACCACTCGCTCTTTTGGGAGCTGCTCACTCCCGGCGGCGCGTCTGCTCCCACGGGTACACTCGCTGAGGCTATCACGGCGACTTTTGGCACACTGGATGCCCTGAAAGAGGCGATCAATAAGGCCGGTGCAACCCGTTTCGGCTCCGGCTGGGCCTGGCTGGTCACCGATGGCGACGGCAAGCTCTCCGTGGTCTCCACTGCCAACCAGGATACGCCGCTCATGGGCAGCGCCGTGGCCGGTTGCACGGGCACGCCGATCCTAGGCATTGATGTCTGGGAGCACGCCTACTACATTGACTACCGCAACGCTCGCCCGAAGTACCTAGAGGCGATCTGGAGCGTGGTTAACTGGGACAAAGTCGCCGAGCTCTACGCCGCGCGGTAGCCGCCCGACCCCCTACCCCCCGCCCAGCGGGGGATGGGGGGAAGATCGCAGCACTTCGGCGAGGCTCCACGCCTGCCACGGACAGCCGTTTGGCCGGTGTGGAGCCGCACCATCAAAGACTTCTGCGATTCCTCCGAGGCCGTAGTCTTCGGTTTGATGGCGCAAAAGCTCAGATAAAAACGGCGCGACATTGGCGTCGGCTCCGTGGACTTTCTTATAGAGATCACAGAAGCTTCCGATCAGCCACGGCCAGACCGTTCCCTGGTGGTAGCTACTATCGCGCTGGTGCGGGCCGCCTTCGTAGCGTGGGCAGAAGCGTGAGTCGGCAGGGGAGAGTGTTCGCAGGCCATAGGGCGTGAGCAAGTGCTCCGTGGCAGTAGCAAGTATCGCCGCAGTGACTTCTTCTGGCAGCTCCAGAAGCGCCGCCGCGATGACTTGATTGGGCCGAATCGCGGCGTCCAGCGTGCCATCAGGGAGCAAGCAGTCGTAGAGCCCGAGGCCATCTGCGCGAACAAAACGCGCCAGAAATGCCGTGTGTGCTTTCGCCACAAGCTCCGTCTTCCCTGCCACTTTTAGTGCGTTGATCCAGAGCGCCTGCACTTCCACGGGCCGATCAAAGCGCGGCGTGATCGCCACCCCGTCCACCTTCGCGTCCATCCACGTGAGGTTCGTGTGATCGTCGCCGCAGCGCAGCAGTCCATCGGAGTCGCAGAAGATCCCATCGCCCACCGTGCCGGTTAAGTGCGCCGTGAGAATCGCCTCGACGGTTTCGGAAAGCTCGTCGGTCAGCCCGCACAGCCCGATGCAGCGCACAAACCACAGCGTCCCATCCACATTGTTGTAGGCGGGCGCGTCGTTGTTGTCCGGGAAGCGATTGGGAATCCGACCATCACAGACCCACGGCACAAAGTCCCGAATGATCTGCTTTGCGATCTCCGTGCGCCCCGTTGTCAGGCACAGCCCTGGAAGCGAGATAAACGTATCGCGGCCCCAGTCCGTGAACCACGGATACCCCGCGAGAATCGTCTGCCGACCTGAGGGAGCTTTAACGAGGAAGTGGCCCGCTCCGGTCCCTGATTCATGCCGATGTGGTGAGAATAGGTCTTTCGGCGTTGGTTTTACACAGGCCAGCGTCGCAATTAGGTGCGGCTGGACACCAGCATCTCCGCGCACAGTAACGATAGCAGGGCAGTACAGCTCGTCGGCAGCATCGAAACCACGCTCTGCCTCTCGCCTGTGAAGCAGATGCTCGTTCCACCAATCGGCTGATTCCCAGATACCTTTGGGACAGTAAAGACGAAGCTCAGGCGCGTCCGGGGTTGCCTGGATGAGCCATCCCTCCTCGATCGGCTCGCTTCGGAAGGGAAAACCATCCCAACGTTGCATGTGACTGTGGTAGTCCTTCCAACAGATGAGTGGCGCGATGCGAATCGCTCCTCGGCGAGGAATGTCCCATGAAAACAGAATGGAGTTCTGGTCTTCGTAGAACTGAATGTGCCGCACTACTGCTGTCTCACTGAAATCATTGGTTTCGCGTTGAAGGAAGTACTGCCAGCGCGCACGTTCCTTCGACCAGAACCAGGAAAAATGTTTATAGCCATCCGGGGAAACCGTGCCGTCTGTGTAGACATGCGTGGCGAGTGGGTACTCGACGCCGTCAATTATTATCGTTTCATCTAGCCCACCTAGCAGCGACATTCGGCGGCCTGAGGGCGGATCAAGGGCGACGGTGAGGAGGCTGTGGTAGCGGCGGGTGGCGCAACCGGCGAGCGTGCCTGAGGCGTAGCCGCCGATTCCGTTGGTCAAGAGCCACTCTTTGGAGGCGAGTTCGTCGAAGGTCATCCTAATAAAACCTTATTCCCTCCCTCCCGATAACAGAAGGGAGGGGGAGATTACAGAGGGGGTAGGTTCCCCCCACCCAACCC
>JANNDD010000475.1:0-1526 GCA_031387365.1 Armatimonas sp.
GGCGCAGCCTCACGTACCACAATGGCGGCGCGGGTGAGAGCAGCGATAGAGTGCGGCGGCACCGTATCTTTGGCAAAGGGCGCATCGAAGAAGATCTCAAACAACATCACGTCCGCGCCGACGGCCACCAAAGCCCGCGCATCCGCAGCGGCGCGGCTGAGCACGCCCGCAAAATCACCACGGTCCCGTGGGCTCCCCGGCAGTGGCCCGAGGTGCACCATCCCAATAAGACGCTTCCGCGCCCAGAAATCTTTAAGCACGGAGGACATTGTAGCGTACAATTCTGGCTATCGGATAAAATGACGGCAATACTATATGTTGCCAGATTTTGATGACCGAGGATTCCTGCCTCCTGGAGAGCATCCTGCGACCTGGAAAGAGGTGGTAGAGCGCTTTGGAGGAAATCCCACTCGTGATCGGCTTCTGATTGGGCTGGAGAGAGCCATAATCTTATTGCGGCAAGCGGGTTGTCCGCGAATCTGGCTGGATGGAAGTTTTGTGAGTAACAAACTTGAACCGAGGGATTTTGATGGGTGCTTTGACCGTTGCGATATCACCTCGCTCGATGAGAGGCTCTATCCCCCTTTTCGTCTCCAACAGCGTGAACAAAAACGCGACTTTGGGGGAGAACTTTTTCCGGCAGAGGCAGTAGCACGTATCGAGTCTGGAGATGTGAGAGTTTCTTATCGCCGTTTCTTTCAGCGTCATCGGACAGGGGAACCAAAGGGAATCGTTGTTCTGGAGATTGGATCATGGGAATTGAAACACTAGAAGAACTTGAGGATGCTCGTGTGCAAGTAGAGCGCTTGAGGGACTACCTTGCGTCTTTGCCACCCACAGAAGATGCTTGGGAGCGTCACTGTCGTTGGGCAACGCAAGCGACTATCTTTAATCTCGAAGAGGACATTGAGGGATTTGAGTTCCGCTCTCGTCTGAAACAGGAAAAACTCCCGCTCGCTGTAGGTTCCTGAGGAGGACGATGGCGGGGCTTTGCCGAACCGTAGGGCATGGATCCGATGACCTCGCCTCGTCTCTTGCGCGCTGTTGCGCAGTCGGTTGATGCTACGAAAGCTCTCCTGCGCCGGATTGGCTGTGAGCTGGACTTTGCCTACGCCTTTGCACAACTCACCAGAAATTCAGAGTGGCCCGCGCTGATTGAGCGGGCGACAGCGCTTATCGAGGGCTGCACGGGCGAGCTTACCGCTGCGGTTGCCGAGGCGGAGGCGATCCTGGCTCCGATTGGTGTTGCCGCCAAAGTCTACACGATTCACTGCGTGGGGCATGGGCATATTGACATGAACTGGATGTGGTCGTGGCAGGAAACCGTCGCCACGACACACGACACGTTCGCCTCCGTGCTCCAGCTCATGCGCGAGTACCCGACCCTGACGTTCTCACAGTCGCAGGCATCGGTCTATGCCCTGATGGAGAAGTACCACCCGGAGCTGTTCGAGGAAATAAAAGCGCGGATTGCTGAGGGGCGCTGGGAAGTGACGGCGGTGCACTGGGTCGAGGGCGATAAGAAC
>JANNDD010000147.1:0-1109 GCA_031387365.1 Armatimonas sp.
GCCGGAGGGGGTCGCGCTCTCAGGCGCGGGGGGAGGTGCGTCCGGTGTCCAGCCGTGCGCGGGGGGCGGGTCGAGTGGGGAGACGAAGTGCCCGGCGGCCAACTGGTCGTAGATTTCCAGGATGCGGTCGCGGGTGCGGTAGGTGCCGTACTTGGCTTCGTCTTTGCGCTTGACGATGGGGAAGGTGCCCATGATGTAGTCGAGGTCGCCCTGGTTGATGCCGTAGAGGTGGAAGTACGCGGCGTCGAGTTCGCACCGGAGCTGGAAACGGCGCTCGTCGTTCCAGAGGAAGGGCTCGCCGTCGTAGCCGCAGTCGCGGGCGAACGGGGTCATGTCGTAGGCGGTGTAGGTGAGTTCTAGGACGCGGGGGGCGATCCAGGTAGCGAGAGTTTCGCCGTCGGCCCATGGGGTGAGTGCAGAATACGTCTCTGGTGGAAGGATTGGAAACTGATTCAGGTATCCATATGTCAAGTTGACACCTGCTACTTTTTGCCTGGCAATATAATCCAGAATGAATGCACTCATATTTGAAACGAGGCAACCACCATAAATACCCTTTCCTTTAGTTGGGAATATTAATGGCATACTATGGCCGACTCCAACACGTGGTAATAGACTAATTATTACAGTTCTGATACTCGCTCTGGAATCAGTTACATTGCGAAAGCCAATGAGACATCCTTGTTTCCATTCCCAGGTAGTATTTCCATCGCGATCTGTTTTGATTAATTGTTCTTCAACTGCTGATTTTTCCACATAATGACGTGATGTTAGTGAGTAGCTGGCATTTGCCAATAGCTTGTCATTGGGTGTTGGCAGAACATGTCCTTTCTCTCCAGCTGCAAGTAAACTATAATCTCCATATCGGTGGTTATAAAGATAAATCATCTTTGCTTCGTAAAGTTGTGTAGGCTGGGAAAGCTCCTCGCTTATCTTAAACAAATCAGAGTCAATTGACATATTGAACAGTAACTGCACACCGCTCGCGCCGTCCGCAGATTTAGGGTAGTATACCCCCCAAGTATATGACAGAGAAAGAGGGCAACGCACTTTACGACCAAGGACGGGAAGTCGTCGTGGCTTACCTCGTAGAAGTCACGAATCGTCTC
>JANNDD010000149.1:0-8571 GCA_031387365.1 Armatimonas sp.
GAGACGATTCGTGACTTCTACGAGGTAAGCCACGACGACTTCCCGTCCTTGGTCGTAAAGTGCGTTGCCCTCTTTCTCTGTCATATACTTGGGGGGTATACTACCCTAAATCTGCGGACGGCGCGAGCGGTGTGCAGTTACGTTGGGAAACCACTAGCCGATTTTATGGTTACATAGCACCTTCCTGTGGAATCAGTGGTGCCACTATCGCTTGATAGAATTACTTTTCCTGTTAGACCGTCTCGGATTATAAAATTTACTGTTTCTCCTGACTTTGGAGTAGTTCTTCCTAGTGCCGTGTATGCTGTAAGTGTCATTTCTAATATTGGGTTACTATTTCCTCCGTTAGAAATACCTGCATCTTCAGTGTTTATTTCTGTTAGGAATGAAA
Organism: Armatimonas sp.; assembly: GCA_031387365.1. Taxonomy (GTDB): domain Bacteria; phylum Armatimonadota; class Armatimonadia; order Armatimonadales; family Armatimonadaceae; genus Armatimonas. The sequence goes on from JANNDD010000149.1 coordinate 392, forward strand.
GATAGGGCGCTGCAAGGTTAATCGGTGTACTGTTTTTTCCTTTAGAAATGATATTAGGTTTTGGTATTCCAATAACTGGATCTTTGAAAACAGGAATATTTAGTAATATTGATGCTATTGTAAACAACATTATTTTCTCCTTCAGTGGACCACTTTGCTCAGTCTAACATACCCCCCCCCCCTCTCTCGCAAGTGGAATATTTCACACTTGTAGAGAACGGGGGATATTGCCCCATTCTTTTCACCACCACGGTACGGCTCAACGCCGTGAGCACCGACCGCGAGCCGCCGTTCTAGATGTCAGTGGCTGAAGACGGTTCATACCGCGTACTCTTTCATCGTTGAGAGATCCGCCCACTCCAGCGCCAGCTCATTGGTGGCTTCCAGCACGATACCCGGCGCGAAGCCCGCCTGGTAGGCCTCTACCCAGCGCTGCATGCACAGGCACCAGCGGTCGCCGGGCTTCAGGCCAGGGAAGCTATACTCGGGATGCGGCGTGCTAAGATCGTTGCCGCGTGTTTTGGAGAACGCCAGAAACTCCGCCGTCAGTACCACGCATACAAGATGCAGTCCGAGATCCTCGCGGCCTGTGTTGCAGCAGCCATCGCGGTAGAAGCCCGTCAGAGGGGCGTGGGAGCAGGGGACGAGCGGGTCGCCTAGAACATTTCGTGCCATGCTAAGTGTTTTACCTGGTTTTTGCCCGCCAGTGCACGACCATGTCACAGAAGTCTGAGAAAATGCCATCGGCTTTGGCTTCCACAAAGAGTTTCTGGAACAGCTCCTCGCTGGACTTCACGTACTTGGGGAGTGCATCTTTTCGATGCGTGTACGGGTGGACAACCAGCTTGACCGCGTGAGCGAACTTGATGAGGTCCGTCGTTTTGCCGTTCTTATCAAAGACACTGGTGAGCGCGGGGCCGATCCCATCGGCGATTTTTGCCAGCTCTTTCAGCCCCTTCGCCGTGTGTAGCTCCCGGTAGTCCGTGCCATCGTCGCCCTTGGGCACATCGTCGAGCAGCATCACTAAATTGCCCTCCCAGCCCAGCTCCGTTCGGAGACGCTTGATCTCATTGAGTTCAAAACACTGTAGGAAACATCGTTTCTGATTTGTAATATCACCGCTTGCAAAGTTCGCGTTCAGCCGTGTTCGTGCTTTACCGTAGCCGTAGCGCGTCAGAATCGGCAGAATGATCTTGCTGATGTCATGGCCTTGTTGGCGGTGCCAGGCGGGAGATTTGAGCTCCGGGTAGACACCCACATCGCGGCCCGTGCTCTTGTTGAGGCCTTGGATTAGCTCAATTTCCTCGATCAGGGTGGGAATCTCAAACGCTCCCGAGTGTGCGGGGAAGCGCCCCGAAAAGACCGCCGCGCCCGTTTTAGGATCGAAACGCTCCGAAACCCTTAGCGTTTTAAGCTCCGCCAGCGTGAAATCCAGGGCGTAGTAGCGGCCATCGGGGCGCGTGCGACTGGGATACTTAGTGGCAACATCGCTGATGGTGTCAATATGAATATCGTGGAGCACGACAGGTACATCGTCTTTGGTGAGCACTAAGTCCTGCTCCAGAAAATCGGCTCCGAGAGCATGGGCCATCGCCTTAGCTTCAAGCGTGTGCTCCGGTAGGTAGCCGCTGGCGCCTCGGTGCGCGATGACGGTAGGTTTAAGCGTTAGTTCTTTCATTTGAGTTTCCTTTTAGCGTGAGTCCGACAAAAAACATGGTGAGCAGGCAGCAGACGATCATCGTGCCAAAGACGCCGCCCCAGCCAAAGCGATCCGCCATCCAGCCGACTCCCGTACCGGCGAGCGCGGAGCCAAAAACATAGCCAAAGAAGCCCGTGAAGCCTGCCGCAGTGCCCGCCGCCTTCTTAGGAACCAGCTCCAGCGCGTGCAGACCGATGAGCATCAAGGGGCCGTAGATAAAGAAACCGATCCAGATCAGCGACGCCACATCCAGCCAGAGCGGGCCTTTATTGTTCAGGCCGTAGACAATCAGCCCGAGCAGCGTGATGCCCATAAACAGAATGGTTGCTGGAGCGCGGCGGCTTCTGAAGTAGCGGTCCGAGACCCAGCCACAGAGAATTGTCCCCGGCACGGCGGCCCACTCGAACGCGGCCCAGGCGAAGCTGGACTCTTTGAAAGAGAAGTGCTTGGATGTTTCTAGATAGGTCGGCACCCAGTCCACCACGCCGTAGCGCACAAAATACACAAAGGCGTTGGCGACTCCAATGAGCCAGAGCGGCTTGTTGTTGAAGATGTTCTCAAAGAAAATCTCCTTGAAGCTTAGCTTCTGCTCATGCAACTCGGAGTAGCCCTCAGGATAGTCATTTTTATACTCCTCAATGGGGGGCAGGCCGCAGCTCTGCGGGGTGTCGCGCATCAGGAAAAATACTAAGATCCCAATCAGCGCGGCGATCCCGGCGTTAAAATAGAACTTCGCACCCCAGTCATGAAACAGTGTCACGCCCCAGAGTGCGATAGTCGCCACCAGTGCGCTCCCGATATTGTGCGACACGTTCCAGAGCGAGACCACGCGCCCACGCTCTCTGGCGCTGAACCAGTGCACCATGGTCTTGCCGCACGGGGGCCAGCCCATGCCATTTACCCAGCCATTGAGACTCTGGAGTGCGATCATGACAGCCAGCGATGTGTAGACTTCTTTGACAAAGCCAAAGATCATCAGAATTGCCGAGGAGAGCAGCAAGCCAAGGGGCAGAAACCAGCGCGGGTTGCTGCGATCCGAGACCGCGCCCATCAGGAACTTGGAGAAGCCGTAGGCAAACGAGAGCCCCGTCATGACGGTGCCAAGGCTGGCCTTGCTATACTGTGGGTACTCCTTGAGAATATCCGGGATGGCGAGTGCAAAGTTCTTTCGAACCAGATAGTAGCCCGCGTAGCCAATAAAAATGGCGAAGAATACCTGACGACGCAGCCGTGGGTAGTCAGAATCCGTCGTGTTTAAAGCAATCGTGTTCAAAGGCAGTACTCCTTTGCCAGGGCACAGTAGCTTGTGACCTGACACTGTGTGTGCGCGCTGCTCCAGCCCAGCTCGTTAGCCATAAGTGTTGCGACCGTTTGGGCAGCGGTGCTGCTAGCTCGCGCATCCAGAAACAGGGCGCGGGTCCGGCGGGCAAGAATGTCCTCGACCGTGCGTGCTTGCGTATTTTGCACGTGCCATCGGATATCATCGGGCGTACCGGGCTCCGCGCCGCTACGTGCGTCTGTGAGTGGCAGGTGTTGGGTGCGGCAGAGGCGTGGGGTGAGCTTGCCAAGGCGTTCGGCGGTGTTGACCACATCCTCGGCCATCTTGCGGTAGGTAGTCCACTTGCCGCCCGTAATCGTCAACAACCCGGACTCCGACACTTCGATATGATGATCCCGTGAGAGCGAGGCGGTGTGGCGAGAGCCACCGCCGCGCGTAACGAGGGGGCGCAGTCCGGCGAAGACACTCAGCACGTCCGTGGGTGATGGTGCTTGCGCGAGGTGCTTTGCGGCGTGGGTGAGCAGGAACTCAATTTCTTCCCCTCTTGCTCGGGGTTCCAGCGTGGCCGTAGGGACGGGCGTGTCGGTGGTTCCCAGAAGCGTAACACCATGCCAGGGGATTGCAAAGAGCACTCGACCATCGGAGGTCTTGGGAATCATGAGCGCGGTGTCTCCTGGCAGAAACTTTCTGGGAAGCACCAGGTGTGCCCCTTGGCTGATCGTTAGTAGGGGAGGTGCTTTGGGCGCATCGTGCTGACGTAGCGTGTCCACAAATACCCCCGTCGCATTAATCACGCAGCTCGCTCGCACCTCAAGTGTGCGGCCCGACTCGGTGTCCGTGACCTGTACTCCAATGACGCGGCCCTCATGCTTGAGGAGAGTATCGCAGTGGACATAGTTATGCAGGGTTGCCCCCTTCTCTTGCGCGGTTCGCACCAGAGCGAGCGCCAACTGGGCATCGTCGAACTGCCCATCGTAGTAGAGCACGCCCCCGCGCAGATGCTTCGGTGATACCGTTGGCACACGCTCGATCACACTCTGGCGTGAGAGCAGGCGGGAGGGATGCTGGTTGGCCTTGCCCGCCAGAAGGTCGTAGAGCTTCAGCCCGATGCCATAGAACGGCTGGTCGAGTGCGTTGTAACTCGGGATCACAAAGGCCAGAGGCTGTACCATAGGTGTGGCATTTCGGTAGAGGCGCTCGCGCTCTTGAAGTGCCTCCAGCACCAGCGAGAGATTGCCCTGTTTGAGATAGCGCACGCCGCCATGGGCTAGCTTGGTGCTACGGCTCGATGTCCCCTTGGCAAAGTCACTCTGCTCGATCAGTACCACCGAGTGCCCACGCGATGCCGCATCCACCGCCGCACCCAGACCCGTCGCGCCACCGCCGACAATGGCGATGTCATAGTGAGGGGCAAGGGAGAAATCTCGATGCATCAATGCATGGATACGATACCAAAATCAACTGTACAATACAAGCTACGATGAAGAACCAACTTTCTGAGGCGCAGATTGCCTCCTACCGTGAGAACGGCTTCCTGGTGATCGAGAACTTTCTGGATGCCAAAGAGCTGGCCCACTGGCAGCACACGACGCAAGAGGCAGTAGATCAGCGCCTGGCCATGACCGCTGCCGGGGTGACGAGCACGGAGACGAATCGGATTCTCTCTAACCAGCACAACCCGGACAGCTACTACGCCCAAGTCTTCACGCAGTGCATCAAACTGCTCGAAACGCATGCGGGCATGAAAGAACTCATGCTCGACCCGCGCCTCGGGGAGCTGGCGGCGACGCTCGCGGGGCTTGAGGGCATCCGTATCTGGCACGACCAAGCACTCTTCAAGCCGCCGTTTGGCAACCCGACCGGCTGGCACCTCGACAACCCCTACTGGAGCTTCTCAACACGCGATACGCTCTCGCTCTGGGTGGCGCTTGATGAGGCGACCCTGGGCAATGGCTGCATGTGGTACATTCCCGGCTCGCATAAAACAGCGACCTGGGAAAACTCGGGCATTGGCCAAAATATGAGTGATCTCTTCAAAGTTTACCCGCAGTGGCGCGAGATCGAGCCAGTGGCCTGTCCGTGCCCGGCGGGCTCGGCGGTGTTTCACAACGGCCTGACGGCACACGGAGCGGGGGCGAACATGACCAACAAGCCCCGCCGCGCCATGACCTGCGGTTACCTGCCCGACGGTTCGGTTTTCAACGGCACGCAGAATATTCTGCCCGACGACTACTTTCACTCACTCAAGATCGGGGATGTGCTGGATAATGACGCACTCAACCCGCTGGTCTGGAAGAAACCCGTGTAGCCGCATGCCAAGGCTCTTTACTGACTCTATGCTTCTTATAGGCGATGGCAACGCGCTCCGAGAGCGTGCTGCCACAGACGGCTATCTGTTCTTCCGGGGCCTGCTCCCGTCCGAGGCGCTCCTTCCTGTTCGCGCCGACTTGCTCGGTGTGGTCGCTAAACACGGCTGGCTCGCCGATGGTGCAATAGGGAAGCTAAATGTCGCGGCCCTTGCTGCCGTACCTGAATCGGAAATGCGTACCGATATTGGTGTCTCCGTGGCCGCCTACAATGATGTGCAGAGGCTCGAAAGCGTCCATCGGCTTCCGCACCACCCGAGGCTACTCGCTCTCTACCGAACGCTCTTTGACGACGATGTGCTTGTGCATGCGCGGCATATCATCCGCATGATCTCCCCACATCCCGCCGTTTTTCCGACCCCCGCGCACCAGGACTTTCCGCTGGTACAGGGAACACAAAACACCTGGACGTGCTGGTTTCCCCTCGGCGATTGCCCCCGCGAGATGGGCTCGCTCAAGATTCTGAGTGGCTCGCACACACTGGGCTACCTGCCGCTCAAGCGTGCCCGCGGCGCAGGGGGAATCACCGTGCAGACTTGCCCGGATGAGGATGACAAACTCGACTGGATCGAGGGTGATTTTGCACTCGGCGATGTGCTCACGTTTCCCGCGCTGACGGTGCATAAAGCCCTCCCAAGCCAGTTCAAAGACCGTATTCGCCTCTCGTTTGATGTGCGCTACCAGCCCCTCTCGGAGCCCGTTGAGGAGAAATCGCTCCTGCCGCACTGCGGCCTGACCTGGGAACAGCTCTACGAGAGCTGGGAATCAGACGAGCTCCAGTACTACTGGCGCAGGCTCCCACTAAACTACTCTGACTGGAATCCCGCGCTGCTCCAGCCCGAGCGGCGGATTTGTTAAGCCCCCTAGCCCCCGCATGGCGGAGGGAGGGGGTAAAATGCAACTATGAACCCTAGAATTGTGCGCGAGGCCGCGCTGATTGAGACGCGACGGCAGCTTTTCTCTCGTTCTGCCCGAACGGGGCTTGGCACGGCGGCCCTGGCTAGCCTAGAGAGTAACGGAGCACTGAAGGCGCTGCACCATCCGGCCAAGATCAAGCGGGTGATCTATCTGTTCCAGAGCGGTGCGCCGTCGCACTTGGACTTGTTCGATCCCAAGCCGGGGCTGGAAAAGCGCTTCGATGAAGACCTTCCCGATGCGATCCGTCAGGGGCAGCGCATCACCGGAATGACCAGCGGGCAGAAGCGCCTGCCTGTCGCACCCTCGATGTTCAAGTTCGCGCCACGCGGTAAGAGCGGGATTGAGCTTTCGGAGCTGCTGCCCTACACGAGCAAAATCGCCGACGAAATTTGCCTCATTCGCTCAATGCACACGGAAGCGATCAACCACGACCCCGCGATGACTTTTATCCAGACCGGCTCGCAGCAGCCAGGGCGACCGAGTATGGGCGCGTGGCTGAGCTATGGCCTCGGTTCCGAAAATAGCGAGCTTCCCGCGTTTTTGGTGCTGCTCTCGCTGGCCTCAAGTGGTGCTAATGACCAGCCGCTCTTTGGGCGTTTGTGGGGCAGCGGCTTTCTTCCCAGCATCAACCAAGGCGTGAAGCTGCGCTCTGTGGGTGCTCCCGTGCTGCACTTGACCGATCCGGCGGGCTTCACGCGCGAGGATCGCCGACGGATGCTGGATGCACTGGAGAAACTCAATACGATGCAGTCCGCAAGAGTCCATGACCCTGAAATTGTCACCCGAATCGCGCAGTACGAGATGGCCTTTAAGATGCAGGCGAGCGTCCCTGATCTGATGGACTTGAGCAAAGAGTCGGCCGCGACGTTTGAGCGCTACGGCCCCGAGAGCCGCAAGCCGGGGACATTTGCCGCCAACTGCCTGCTGGCCCGGCGGCTCGCGGAGCGCGGGGTGCGCTACATCCAGCTGTATCATCGAGGCTGGGATCAGCACGGCGGTCTGCCGGGCGCGATTCGGAGCCAGTGCAAGGACACCGATCAGCCGTCGGCGGCGCTGGTCATGGACTTAAAAGAGCGCGGCTTGCTCGACGATACCCTCGTCATTTGGGGCGGGGAGTTTGGCCGCACGGTCTACTGCCAGGGGGACTTGAAGCGCGACAACTATGGCCGCGATCACCATGGGCGGGCGTTCTCGCTCTGGATGGCAGGCGGCGGGGTGAAGAAAGGCGTCATTCACGGAGCCACCGACGAGTACGGCTATAACATCACGCAAGATCCCGTAGCCATCCACGACCTCAACGCCACGATTTTGCATCTGCTCGGCATAGACCACACCCGCCTGACCTATCGCTACCAGGGCCGCGACTATCGCCTGACGGATGTGGAAGGTACGGTGGTCAAGAAGATACTGGCGTAGTCCTACCGCTCCAACCAACGGGGTCAGGTAAAATCCCCGTATGAAGAAAACGCTCCTCGCCGCCGTTCTTGGTATCTCCATCGTCGGTTTTACGCTCCAGGCCACCCAGACACGAAGGTTAGGCAAGCAGCCCGATGGGAAGTTTCTGGTCTCATCGGGCCAGACCATTGAGCCGGGGACGATCGCCTTCGATGGCCGCCCTGTAGATATCGCGTTGCACCCCGATGGCAAGACCCTCGCGGTGCTAGGGCAAAACAAAGTCTTTCTGGCGACGGAATCGGGTGTCATCGCAGGAACGGATGTGCCACTGGCGGCGGGGGCGGGGTTTCACGGCTTGCTCTGGAGCCCTGATGGCACGCGTCTCTTTGCGAGTGTGAGCAATGGGGCGGTGCAGGAGTGCCTCTACGAGAACGGCAAGCTGAGCGCGGGGCGCAAGCTGGAGTTTGGCGGGAAGGGTAACCCAAGACCGGGCGGGATGTGTGTCACGCGCGACGGCAAGACA
>JANNDD010000157.1:0-5513 GCA_031387365.1 Armatimonas sp.
CCAGAGTGTCACTTCGGCACCGGCGGGCGCGGCGGCGTCCACCACGGTCTGGACCGCGTCGGCCACCAGAAGCTCCGCGCCGGACTTGAGCGCCGAGAGATTAGGAAAGAGGATCAGTTCCAGCGCCCCGTCTGCGGTCGCCATCGCCGCTTCCACCCCCAGCGCCTGGGAGTTCGCGGCCCCGTGCGGCCAACCGATCACGGTCGCCACTTCCAGCTCACTCTCCAAGACATCCGCAACCCACGTGGGCAGAACGCACACGGAGTCCGCCGTCTGGGCATATTTCTCGCAGAGAGCCATTGCCTCGCGGCGTGTCGAGTCCGGGCGCAGAAGGGCCACGGTAAGGGGTTGATTACTCACGCGGGTATTGTACCGTGGGAATCTCCCCCCTAACCCCCGTTGGATGTGAGTTAGGGGGTTGGGGGCGGTAAAATACTCCTATGCGATTTCTCGCGGCTTTCTTACCAGTGCTGGCTCTTGCAACGGTGGCTCTCCGTCCGACCGTACCAACCGATGTGGTGGGCGGGCTTGCGGGGCAGGACATTCAGGAGACACAGCGCGCCGCCAATGCGTTCGCGTGGGACGAATTTGTGGCGCTGAACTGGCCCGCACAAACCAATCCACAGCGGCGCGGGGAGGCAGATGGTGGCAAGCCTTTTGGAGCCGAGGGCCTGCGGGTCTGGGAGACATGGAAGACGCCCGAGGAGATATTTCTGCCGGGCGGCGTAGAGCCTGCGCCTTGGAGTGCGCCGCTGCCACGGGAGCGCCGTCTGACGGACAAGCTCCAAGCGGTGCAGAGTGATGGCACGCTCCCCGCGACGCTCACGGATCGCTTTGGGCATATCGTGCGCTACGAGATTCGTGTCAATAAGATTCTCTTTGAGTATCTGCGCAGCCACAAGCTCTACGATAGCCGACAGCAAGTCTTAGCCGAGAACGTGCGGTATCCGGATGGCGCGATGGCAATCAAGGCAAGCTGGCGCGAGCTGGAGCCCGGTGAGGAGGCGCAGTTTCTCACCCGCGAGTGTGTGGTCTTTGACACGAAAAACGGTAAACTGGGGCGCAAGCGTAAGCGAAAGATGGGATTAGTGGGACTACACATTGTCCAGAAAACGCCCTCGGCACCGCAGTGGGTCTGGGCAACCTTTGAGCACACGGGCAACACTGAGGGCAGTGGCGCGTCGTTCTGTCCGCCACTGTTTCCGGAAGCGCGGATCAATAAGCAGACCGAGCCGGGAACTCCTAACCTCGTGCGCCGCGAGAGCCCGCTACGGGCGCGGCTCCAGCAGCTCAATCGGGCACAGCAGCAGGCGCTCCACGCCACCAGTAGCCCGCTCCAGAACTACGAGCTGATTGGGGCGCAGTGGCCCGCTCCGGGGGGCCGTGTCGAGCCGACCTATCTTGCCAACACCACCATGGAGAGCTTCGCGCAAGAGAGCTCGTCTTGTTTGGGCTGTCATTCGTCGGCCCGCACCCTGCGCCCCGACAAATTTGTCGCCTCGGACTTTCTCTTTTTGATCCGCCGCGCCCAGCCCGAGAGTAAAGAAGAGCCAATGATCGGTGCGCCTACCAAACCCATGACGGAGTGGGACAAGAAAAACTGGCGGGCGATCCAGCGCGGCCATGCGATCTCGGAGCGCACCTATGAGCTGCTCCCCAAGTTCGTGGGAAATAAGTTGCACTGCGGGAGCTGTCACTTAGATGTCGGGCGCAGCCCCAGCTCATCCTGGTGGGTGGGGATGTTCGCTGAGGGCAAGTACGACACCTCCCAGAAGTTTTTTGATCGTATCAACCAGTGCATGCAGCGTAGCATGAACGGTAAGCCCATTCCCACGGACGGCCCAGACATGGCAGCGTTCAATGCCTATTTCCGCTGGCTGGATGAACAAGCCCAGTCTCTCTCGCTGCCCCCCCAGCCTACCGGAATGCCGAAAGTAGAAAAGCTTACCGGCGACCCCGTGCTGGGCAAAGCGCTTTTTTCCCAGCGCTGCGCGGCTTGCCACGCCACCGACGGCCAAGGGCGCTACGAGAGCAATACGTACTACCGCCCCGCGCTCTGGGGCCTGAACTCCTTCAACACTCTCGCCGGGCTTGGAGCCAAGCCGGAGAAAATGGCGGGCTTCTTGAAGCACAACATGCCCTTTGGCTCCGGCGGCTCGCTGACCCTTCAGGAGTCCTGGGACTTAACGGCCTATATCATCGCCCAGCCACGGCCCGTTAAGCTGATCCCTTGAGCTTGTAGAGGCGCAGCTCGGTGGCGGGAGGGTGCGGCTCGGGGCGGGGTTTGTCGCGGTTGGGGCCGAGGGTCTCCCAGTGCAAGACATAGCGTGTGCCCGCTTCACCGGATTTGCCCAAGTCACCCACCGACTTTACCTGCATCTCGGGAAACTTCGAGCGTACGGGTCGCAGGCTCTTAGGGTAGCCAGCGGGCGGCGGGAGCGTCTCGACCACTTTGAACGTCTTTTCATCGAGCACAAGCACCCCGCTCCCGTGGCTTTTTGTCCTGAAGACCAGTTTCAGGCGGCCTTCTCCTGTACTCTCCACCGCTCCCACATTGATCTCAGCCGCTATCGTCCCTCCGCCCCCAAACTCCCAGCGCCAGTTCCATGCGCTCACTAGGTAGACCTTCCATCCGGATTTCTCGCGGCGGCTACAGTAGAGCTGGCTCTTGCCGTTTTGGTCGTACTTGGTGTAGGAGACAACCGGGCGCTTCTGCGAGTCGAAGCCCAGCTTCACTTGTCCGTTGATCGCACCACCGTGCTGGGGGATGGGATCAACCACATCACCCGTCGCCAAAGTAATGGGCAAGATCAGGGGCTTTCCCGCGCTGTCTTCCCAGCGCACAAGATCGCGGCTGCGGGCATACGACGGATGGTGGTTGGTCGCGGCATCGGGGCTCTCGCGCCAGATCCAGATCAGGTGAAAGTAGCTATCGGGGCCAAGCTGTGGGAGAGCAGGGTAGGCATTGCGCTGCCCCTCGCCATCTGTCAGTACTTTGTCTAAAAGCCGCCGCCAGGTCTTGGTTTTAAGATCATAGGTATTGTAGAGCTGGTCACCATTGCCACTGCCACCGTCGCGGTAGGTAAAGATAAGCTCCTGCTTCGCGCCTCGGAAGAACAGCGGGTAGGTCACCCGGTTCTCTTTCTGGCCTGTCATCGTCTTCACCCCCACCAGACTGCTCGCATCGAGCGGCTTGGTCGAGCGGAAGTAGACCAGTGGTTTGACATGCATATTGCCCGAGACATGTAAAAACCCGCTGCCATCCACAGCCAGGGTGACGTAGTTGTGTGAGTCCCAGCCCACCTGCGAGGGCAGCCGGGTAAAGCTCCAGGCTTTCTTTCCGAGCGTCCGTTGCGCAACGGTCATGTGGCGCTCCGCATCATAGAACGCCACAAACTGCTGGTCTTTGTGGGTCAGCAAAGCAAATCCCACCGGATGCCCCGCCCAGACATCCGCCACTTTCAACGACTCCGTGATTTTTTCTTCTAGCATAGGATCACACCTTGGGTAGTGGCCACTGAGGACGGCGCTCACGGTCGAGCCACTTGTTAGCCTCTTTATCCCCCACAAACTCCCACTTCTTCGGATCCCACTTCAGGCGACGGCGGTGCCAGTAGGCCAGATTCGCCAGCTGCACCAGCGCCACCGAACGGCAGCCGATCTCAACATCGCAGAGTGGCTTCTCGCGGCTCTTGATACAGTTGATCCAGTTGCGGTGGTGCCCTGGAGAGACAAAGAGATGAGTCTCTTTGTCACCCAGCGGTGTTTTTGCCAGCTCGGGCGGGTCGCTCTTAAGCACGCCACGGTCTAGGTGTAGGGTGCCAATGGTACCGGTGAAGAAGCAGCCGCTTGGGCCGCCGTGAATCACCTCGATCCCATCGGCATAGATCAGCTTTGCCCCCTCCATCGCCAGCGGGTCTGTGGGGGGAATGATCTCGACGGGGTCTGTGTCGTCTTTGCCGAGCGCCCACTGCGCGATATCGTAGTGGTGCGCACCCATGTCGGCGTGGCCACCACCGGAATACTCGCGGTAGCTGCGCCAGGCGGGAAAGTGGTTGTGGGCACCGCGTGGGGCAAGTGCGGAGTTATACGGACGCAGCGGCGCGGGGCCAAGCCACAAGTCCCAGTCAAGACCTGGCTCTGGCATCTCTTCTTTGAGGTCGCACCAGATACTGGGCGCAGCAACTCCCACCGTCACAGACTTGATCGTCCCCAAACGACCGCTGCGGACGAACTCGCAGCCCTCACGGAAGCGCCCAAAGACATTGGAGCGCTGCTGGCTGCCGGTCTGCAAGACGCGCTTATACTTGCGTACCGCCTCTATGCAGCGCTTTGACTCCGCCAAGGTGAGCGTCAGCGGCTTCTCGCAGTAGACATCTTTTCCCGCCTTACACGCCTCAATAATTGGGATGGCATGCCAGTGCTCCGGTGTGACAATCACAACGGCATCTATGTCTTTGCGTGCAATAACATCTCTAAAATCATTATAAGCTGCACAAGTGCGCGTGGCACGCTCCTCGCCCTCGTACTGCGTCTCAACGCGCTTCTTGGCACGCTCCCGCCGGGTTGTGTCCACATCGCACACAGCCAGTATCTGCACGTCCTCAAAGTTAAGTAAAGTGGGCAGATGGAAGTCATTGGCCATCTTGCCACAGCCAATAATACCCACGGTGATGCGCTCACTCGGCGCGGTGTAGCCCGCCCGTCCCAGCACGGAGCTGGGCAGAAAGAGCGGCGCAGCAGCAGCACCTTGAATAAATTGTCGTCGGTTCATATCGCCATTGTAGCGGAAAAACCCGTAGAATAGAGCATGATTCGCATTGCCGCCTGCCGCCTGCGCCTGCAAGACCTGCACCTGCGCCTCCCGTTTCGCTACGGAATTGCCACCGTCACCGACCTCACGCATGCTTTTGTGGAAACCGATGTCGAGCTCAAGGGAAAACTCATCACTGGAATCTCTGCGGAGCACCTCTCGCCCAAGTGGCTTTACAAGCGCCCGGACACGTCACCAGAGTCAGATAATGCCGAGTTGATCGCGCTGATCGAGACGGTGCTGGAGTGGGCGACAGGTCTCTGCGCCGAGACCCCGTTTGCGCTCTGGCAGGCGCTCTACGAAAAGCAAGTGGCCTATGCAAAAGAGACAGGCTTGCCGACGCTCTGGACGCACTTTCCGGTCACGCTCGTGGAGCGGGCCGTGATCAATGCGCTCGGTAACGCCACACAGCAGCCCTTTCATGCGCTCCTTAAGAGCAATGCCTTTGGAATCGAGCTCTCTGCGATTCATCCCGAGCTTGCCGGAACGCAGCCCGCCGAATGGCTCCCTGAAGCGCCACGCCCCCAAATTATTCTGCGTCACACCGTCGGTATGGCCGATCCGTTGGCCCCCCCCGCCCCCAGTAATAGGGGAGCCAATGTAGCCGACCCACTACCTCTCACACTGGAAGACAATATCGCCACCTACGGCCTGAAGCACTTCAAGCTCAAGCTCGGCGGCACTGTGGAGGCTGATATTG
>JANNDD010000184.1:0-3052 GCA_031387365.1 Armatimonas sp.
TGCATGGTCGGTGCGTAGTGGTCGCTACCGTACTCGTAGCCGCCCGTCGCCACACTCACGATATCGGGCTGGAGCGCGGCCAGCATCTGCTCGACATCATAAAATGCCGGGACACCCAGCCGCGCCGCGCCCGCGTCCGCCCGCGCTTTGTCGCGGTCACAGACCCCGACCAGCTCCGCGAGCGGGCTTAATTTGTACATATCGCCGTGACGATTTCCGATCACGCCCATTCCAACGACGCAGATTCTTTGCACTTACCTCTCCCCAACCCCTCTCCCGGGCGTTCGTGCCTCACTGGGAAAGGGGCATCTGACTATACCTGCCCCCTCTGGCTCCCTCCTTTCCCACGCCCAGAGGGCACCCGGAAGAGCGTCCACACCCAGGGGGTACCCGGGAGGGTTGGGGAGGAGAGGTTAAACCGTCACCACTGTCCCGGTCTCCCAGGACTCGATAATGGCCTCGATGATCTTCTGGACATGGAGTGCCGCCGCGCCGGACGCGTCAATCTCATCGGGCGCATCGCCCGCGATATTCTGCTCCACCCACTTGCCGATGCGGCTGGGGAAGGTCTCGTTGAAGCCCATCATGCCACCTAAGTAGTCGTAGGTCTCGGTCTGGCGGGAGCGGCGCGGGTAGAACGTCAGGTGCTCACAAGCATCGAGTAGCACAAAACGCCCCTCGGAGCCGACCACTTCCAGCGTTTCGAGGCCGTAGCTGCCGCCCGCGTCGTAGCTGCCCGTCAGGTGCCCGATAATCCCGTTCTTAAAGAGTAAGTTGACCTGCATATTGGACCAGCAGACACGCTTGCCATCCGGGCCATCGGCCTTGGGGCCACGCTTGAAGAAGGCTTGTACTTTCTCGACATCGCCGCCGAAGTAGCGCATGACATCGAGCGAGTGGGGGTGCAGGGCGCGCACATGGAACCAGGGTGACGATTCATTGGGGTTGTTGATCCACATGGTCATGTTGATGATATTCAGCTCGCCCAGCCGCCCCTCATTGATCCACTCTTTTCCCCGCAGTGCCGCTGGTGTGAACCGATGATTCAGGTTAATCCCGTAGCGCAGGTTCTTCTCTTTGGCGAGCGCGACCATCTCCTCGGCATGCGTGATGTTATTGGAGATCGGCTTCTCCCCCAGCACCGGAATTCCCGCCGCCAGAATCTCCATGGTAGGGACGTAGTGATCGCCACCGTTCTCCACGCCCGCTGAGCAGACACTCACGGCGTCGATCTGAATCCCACTTGCCAGCATGTCCGCAATCGTGTAGAACCCTGGACAGCCGTATTTTTCTGCCGCCTTGTCCGTGCGCTCCCGCACAATATCGCAGACCGCGACCAGCTCACAGTCCTCCCGCTTCGTGTAGACACCCGCGTGGGTATTGCCAATGCCACCAAGGCCAACTACGGCCACTTTTAAGCTCATGATTATTTCTCCCGCCCCCGTTGGAGGGGGGCGTCTTTTTGTCCTCGTGCCTCGGACACGAAGGCCGTTCCGGCCATAAGAATTCCCATGGGCGGCACGCCCTTTGTGTCGCGCAGCGACAATAAGACCGGGTGCCCTCTGGGCGCGTTCATGGGAGCGAGAGAGAAAAATGATGAAGATCTACAATAACCCAACGGAGCTGATTGGCAACACGCCGCTGGTGCGCCTCAACCGTGTCACCGACGGAGCCGAAGCCGATATTATCGTGAAGCTGGAGTACTTAAATCCCGGCCTCTCCGTGAAAGACCGCATCGGGGTCAACTTAATCGAGGCAGCGGAGAAAGCCGGACGGATCGCGCCGGGCAGAAATATTATTGTCGAACCCACCAGTGGCAATACCGGGATCGCGCTGGCGTTTGTGGCGGCAGCTAAAGGCTACGAGATTATTTTGGTGATGCCAGAGACGATGTCTATGGAGCGGCGCTTGCTGCTCAAGGGCTACGGTGCGCAGCTTGAGCTTGTCCCGCCCAGCTATGGGATTGGGATGACGGGCGCGATAAAAAAGGCCCACGAGATCGCGGCGCAAGACCCGGAGAAATATTTTATTCCCCAGCAGTTCGAGAACCCGGCCAACCCCGAGATCCACCGCCGCACGACCGCTGAGGAGATCTGGCGCGACACCGATGGCACCGTGGATATCCTGGTTGCGGGTGTTGGCACGGGCGGGACGCTCACGGGGGTCGCTGAGGTGATCAAGGCGCGTAAACCCAGCTTCACCACGGTGGCTGTCGAGCCGCTTGCCTCACAGGTGATTGCACAGACCAGGGCAGGCGAGCCGCTGGCTCCCGCGCGTCACAGTATCCAAGGAATTGGAGGGGGCTTTGTCCCGGCGAACCTCAACCTGAACCTCGTGGATGAGACGTTCCCCGTGAGCAACGAAGACGCCGTGGCGATGGCGCGGCGGGTGATGCGCGAGGAAGGGCTCGCGGTCGGGATTTCGTCGGGCGCGGCGATCTACGCGGCGATTCAAGTGGGCAAGCGCCCCGAGAACGCCGGAAAGCGCATTGTGGTAATCGTCGCCAGCAACGCCGAGCGCTATCTTTCGACGGTGCTCTTCGAGGATCTGCGCTCGTAAATCGCAAACCTGGTAGTGTTGAGAATAATTTAATAGCCGACTTCAGGAGTGTTCAAGCCCCCTTTTTGGCGTAAACTAGACCGACATGCCCGAAGCCACTACGCCAGACGCCCCCCGCGTCCTTGTTGTTGATGACGACGAGAAGATACGACGGATATTGCACGCCAATCTGAGCAATGCTGGCTACACGATTGAGACCGCCACCAATGGTGCCGAGGCCATGCGCCTACTCATGCAGGCCCCGTTCGATCTCGTGGTCGCCGATGTGGAGATGCCCGAGCTGGATGGCCTGGCGCTGGTGGCTCTGGTACGCGCCGATAAAGTCCTCCAGAACCTCCCTGTCGTCCTGCTCAGCGCCCACGACTCGGATGACGACATGATGAAGGGGCTGCTCCAAGGCGCGGATATCTACCTCACCAAGCCCTTCCACCCCACCGAGCTCCTCACCGCCGTCTCCCGCCTCCTGAGCGAGTAAACCCCACCCGAACCCACC
>JANNDD010000482.1:0-9476 GCA_031387365.1 Armatimonas sp.
CTGAAGAGCTCCGCGTCGTAGGTTCGAACCCTGCCGCCGCCATTTGGATTTGTGTAGGAGCGTAGCTCAGTGGTAGAGCAGGAAACCCCGTTTCCGCTTTTTGTCTGGAAGTGATTCCGGGCCGTAGGTGACGGTTATCGATTATTACTCGCCTGGTCGTGGGTTCGAGCCCCACCGCTCCTGTTTAATCGCCCCCGTTCATGGGGGCGAACGACACGATAAGGAGAAAACGAAAATGAGCTACTTAAAGAACGCACTCAACAAGAACATCACGCCGCAGAATCAGCCGATTCCGGGCAGTAAGCAGGTGCAAAACTCGGCGGGAGGCTACAGTTTCCCGGTGGATAACTGGACACGGCTGGAGCGGTTCTTGGTGCTCGGTTCCGAGGGCGGCTCGTACTACGCGACCCAGCAGACGCTTACGGCAGAGAATGCTAAGGCGGTTCAGGCGTGCGTGAAAGCCGACGGTCTTCGGGCTGTGAAAATTATCGCGCAGATCTCGGACGCGGGCCGTGCGCCCAAGAACGATCCGGCGATCTTCGCGCTGGCGATTGCAGCCTCCGAGGGCGATGATAAGACGCGCGCGGCGGCACTGGCGGCGCTGCCGACGGTCTGCCGAACGGGGACGCATCTGTTCCACTTCGCGCAGTTTGTGGACGGCATGCGCGGCTGGGGCCGTGGTCTGCGGAGCGCGGTGGGTGCGTGGTACGCCACGAAAGATGCCGATGCGCTGGCCTACCAGGTGGTCAAGTACCAACAGCGCGATGGCTGGAGCCACCGGGACTTACTGCGTCTGAGCCACCCAAAGCCCGAGAGCGAGCAGAAAAAGGCACTCTACCACTGGATCACGCAGGGGAATTTAGGCGAGGGCGCTCCGGCACTGGTCGCGGCGTTCGAGCAGGCCAAGCGTGCAGAGAAAGTGGGTGAGATAGTCGCACTGATCCGTGACGAAAATCTTCCTCGGGAAGCGATCCCGACGCAGTTCCTGACCGAGAAATTAGTATGGGAGGCGCTGCTGGCGGGATGCATGCCGCTCACGGCGCTGCTGCGCAACTTAGCGACCATGACTCGTGTAGGTGTTTTCGAGGACACGCAGCAAGTGAAAGCCATCAGCGAGCGGCTGACCGACAAAGCGGCGCTCAAGAAGGCGCGCGTGCACCCGATCGCGGTGCTGGCAGCGTGAAGACCTACGGGTCGGGTAAGGGCGTCCGTGGGCAGAACACCTGGAGCCCCAAGGCCAAGCTGGTGGATGCGCTGGATGCGGCGTTCTATGCGAGCTTCGGCAATGTCGAAGCGACGAACCAGCGCTGGGTGCTGGCGCTGGATGTCTCGGGCTCGATGGGCTGCGGGAATATCGCCGGGATTCCGGGACTCACTCCGCGCGACGCATCGGCGGCAATGGCACTGCTCACGGCAGCAACCGAGAGCGACTACCGGATGGTGGCGTTCTCCGCGGCGAGTGGCGGGATCGGAGGGCAGTGGGGGGGCGGCGAGTCTGGTATCACGGCTCTGACACTCTCTCCTCGCCAGCGTCTGGATGATGTCGCGAAGGCAATGGGCCGTATCCCGATGGGAGGCACGGACTGTGCACTGCCGATGGTGTGGGCGAAGAAGAACCAAGTGAAAGCCGATGTCTTCGTGGTCTACACAGACTCGGAGACGTGGCACGGGCCTCTGCACCCGGTGCAGGCTCTGCGCGACTACCGACAGGCCCTGGGCATCCCGGCCAAGCTCATCGTGGTGGGGATGGTGGCGAACTCGTTCAGCATCGCCGATGCCGGCGATGGCGGAATGCTGGATGTCGTCGGCTTCGACACGGCAACGCCGCAGCTGATGGCCGACTTCGTGCGCTAAAGGGTAATGTTTCACGCCGACAGTGTCGGTGTGAAACATTCTCGGTGTGCCTTCACCCTCTCGCCAGGAGGTAGCTACACGCTCAACAACCTCGGCACCGACCCCACCTATTCTATTGGCACCAGCGCCGCCGTCGCCCACGTCCTGCCGTAAACGATACAATAGCCCTATGGCATACAGTAAGTTTACCCTCTCTCTGATCGAAGAGAGACTTGGCCTGACGATTCAGGAGGGCTGTGATCTCTTCTCGGCGACAGCATCTGTGCCTGCGGGGGAGTTTCTGACCCGAACCCTGGAGCGCAACTTACCGATGGCGCTTCCCAATGGCTCAGAGAAGGCCCGCTCCGAGTGGGTCGTTGCTCCCGTGCTCACTGAGCTACGCGAGCGCTCCGGGGGAACCGTGAGCATCTTCTCAGGAATTGACTTCACGGTGGATCGAAAGCGCGGTCTCGATGGCTTCTGCGACTTTCTTGTGGCGCACTCCCCCCACCAGCTAGAGCTGGAAGCGCCCATTCTGTGCGCGGTCGAGGCCAAGGAGCACAGCATGAAGCTGGGAATCCCGCAGTGTATCGCCACGATGTACGCCGCCAGCCTCTACAACACAAATGAGAAAGCCCCCCGCGAGTGTGTCCATGGCCTGGTCACCACGGGGAGCAACTGGCTCTTTCTGCGCCTGTGCGGCACACAAGTGGAGATCGAGCGCACGGACTACCACATCAAAGAAATAGACAAGATTCTAGGCATCCTGCTGGAGATCGCTCAGTAACAAAATGTCTCCGCAACTCGGCTTTGACCAAACCTTGTGGATACTGCTCCTGACCGTTTGCGGAGCACTCCCTGCCCTTCTGATGTGTTCCTTGATGGGACGAAGGGCGCGGCAATTTCGCAATATCTTTGGGGGGGTATCACTGCTGGCAGTCGGCGGGTTTGTGTATGCGATAATCCCTGCCTCTCCCTTTCCCTCCACACTCTTTTATGAAGAGTTCGGTATCGTACCTGATGCGCGCATCCTAGAACTAAAGGCGGCACGAATCGGCGGGGCGGGAATTTACTCTATGTATTTACAGTTTCGTGCGTCCCCAGAAACCATCCAAGATTTGCTTCCGGGTGAGCAACGCCCCGAGGATTATCCTCTTGTCGGTTCGGGCAGACAAAATGAGGTGCCACGGTGGTGGCGACAACCAACCTCACCTGCCTATCTCATTGTGGGGCCAAAGTCACCGCTTCGAGAACAATGGCGCACCGGGCATTTTGGCATCCGGCTCTATCCCGATACCATCGGGTTGCGCTACTACCCACAAGAAAACCTTGTCCAAGTCGTCTGGACTTATTTTGAGTAGGTGCTTTAGCGAGGAATTAGAAATTCCTCGCTAAAAGCATTCGGCGGCGAGGCGTTGAAAACGCCTCGGCTTAATACCGGTAGGTGTCGGCCTTGTAGGGACCTTGCTGGTCAACGCCGATATACGCCGCCTGTGCGGGCGTCAGCTCAGTGAGCATTGCGCCCAGCTTCGAGAGCTGGAGGCGAGCGACCTTCTCATCGAGGTGCTTCGGCAGAACGTATACCTGGCCGACCTCGTACTTGTCGGGGTTCATCCAGATCTCCATCTGCGCCAGGGTCTGGTTGGCGAAGCTGGAGCTCATGACGTAGCTCGGGTGACCAGTGCCACAACCAAGGTTCACGAGGCGGCCCTTGGCCAGCAGAATAATCCGCTTACCATCAGGCCAGATCACGTGATCCACCTGCGGCTTGATCTCGTCCCACTGAAGGCTCTCTAAACCGGCGACATCAATCTCGTTGTCAAAGTGACCGATATTGCAGACAATCGCCTGGTTCTTCATCTGGTCCATATGAGCACGCGTGATGACATCTTTGTTGCCCGTGGTGGTGACAAAGATATCGGCCTTGTCGGCGGCATACTCCATGGTCACCACCCGGTAGCCCTCCATCGCGGCCTGAAGCGCGTTGATCGGGTCAATCTCTGTCACCCAGACCTGAGCAGAGAGTGCGCGTAGCGCCTGAGCGGAGCCCTTGCCCACATCGCCGTAGCCACAGACCACAGCCACTTTCCCGGCGATCATCACATCGGTGGCGCGCTTGATGCCATCCACCAGCGACTCACGGCAGCCGTAGAGGTTGTCGAACTTGCTCTTGGTGACCGAGTCGTTCACGTTGAAGGCGCGCATCTTTAGCTCGCCCTTGCGGCTCATCTCCAGAAGGCGATGAACGCCCGTGGTGGTCTCTTCGGTGACGCCCTTCACCTCGGCGAGGCGTACAGAATACCAGGTCGGGTCAACCGCGAGCTTGGCCTTGATACTGGCGTAGAGAATGGTCTCTTCCTCGGAGGTTGGGTTGTCGAGAACGGAGAGATCAGTCTCAGCCTTGGTACCCAGGTGCAGAAGAAGTGTCGCATCGCCCCCATCATCAAGGATCATGTTGGTGTAGCTGCCGTCGGGCCACTCGAAGATCTTGTGGGTGTAGTCCCAGTACTCGGTGAGTGTCTCGCCTTTCGTGGCGAAGACGGCAGTCCCCCCATCGGCAATGGCGGCGGCGGCGTGGTCCTGAGTCGAGTAGATATTACAGCTCGCCCAGCGTACTTGTGCGCCCAGTGCCTCAAGGGTCTGGATCAGAACAGCGGTCTGGATTGTCATGTGCAGCGAGCCCGTGATCCGCGCATTCTTCAGAGGCTGCGCATCAGCGTACTCGGCGCGAATGGCCATGAGGCCGGGCATCTCGGTCTCGGCGATCGCAATCTCCTTGCGTCCCCACTCCGCGAGCCCCAGATCGGCCACGATAAAATCGGTAGCCAGTGTTTTAGTGTCCGTTTTGTTTTCAGTCATGATAGTTGTCTTAGTTGTCTCGTCTAACAAAAGAAAAAGCCCACCGGGGGCTTCCCTGGTGAGCGCGGTTTGATAGCTGAGCCTGATCCGTAAAATAACGAATTGCAGCACTCCTCAGCTTGCGCTCAGTGTACCACATCCAAGCAGGAATTATGTCGGCATCTGTTGAATGATTACCCGCTATGGGTGATGATTCGACAGCTCCTGTTCGTACTCGCGTTCGCTGGGGACTGACTTTCCCCATTGCGCTGGTACTCATTCTGCTCAATGCCTTCTGGGTAATCCGAGCGGAGCGCGTGGGCAGTGGACCGTTTTTCTCGACGATCTCTCTGTTTGCCAATGGCCTCTTTCTGCTGAGTATTGTGCTGCTTCTCAACTGGCCGCTCCGCCGCTTCGCCCCCAAGCTCGCGCTCTGCCAGGGAGAGCTTCTTCTGATCTATGCCATGGTCAGTGTCGGTGGGGCACTGGCGGGGCAGGACATGTGCTCCGCACTGCTGCCGCTGCTCGCCCACCCGTATCAATTTGGTAATGCGACCAACAACTGGCTGGAGCGCTTCGGACAGTTTCTTCCCAAGGCCGTGATGGTCGGAGACACGCCAACGGAAAAAGAGGCACTCAAGCTTTTTTACCAGGGTCACTCGACGCTCTACACCCCCGAGCACCTTAATGCCTGGCAGACCCCTGTGCTGCTTTGGACGGGCTTTGTCGCGGTGCTTTTCTGGACCATGCTCTGCCTCTCGGTGCTGATGCGCCAGGGCTGGCAAGACCGCGAGCGCCTGCCGTTTCCGGTGATCGAGCTTCCCATTCAGCTCACGGAGCAGAAAAAAGACACGCTCTGGACCAACAAGCTCTTCTGGATCGGCTTCGGACTAGTCGCGTGTGTCGAGATCCTCAATGGGCTAGCGTCGCTCTACCCACAGCTTCCCACCATCAATCTTCAGCACACCGACGTGGCGGGCACAGGGATCTTCGCGACCTCGCCCTGGAACGCGGCGGGCTTTACCTGTTACTCGTTCTATCCGTTCGCCGTCGGCCTTGGCTACTTACTTCCCCTGGACTTGATCTTCTCGTGCTGGTTCTTCTATCTGTTCTGGAAAGCGCAGCTGATTCTCTCGCGGCTCATGGCCTGGGATGTCACCCCGGACTTCCCCTTTGTTCGTGAGCAAGCCTTTGGCGGCTACATCGCCCTGCTCGTGTTTCTGCTCTGGAACGGTCGCAGCTACTTTGCGCAGATGTGGAAGCGCATCTGGAAAGAGGCCTCGGATCTGGACGACTCCCAGGAGGCACTGAGCTACCGCCAGGCGCTGGTCGGCTTCTTGATCGGATTTCTGGCCATGGTGGGCTTCTTCGCCTGGATGGGGCTCTCGCCACTGGTCTCGTTTGCAGCCTTTTTTATCTACATTGCGCTCGCGCTCGCCGTGGGGCGTATCCGCGCCGAGCTCGGCCCGCCCGTCCACGACCTGCACTTCTCTGGGCCGGATCACATTCTGACACGCTCGTTTGGCACCCCCGCGTTCTCGGGACAAGACCTCACTATCCTGACGTTTTTCTACTGGTTCAACCGCGCGTACCGCTCACACCCAATGCCCTTTGCCATTGAGGGCTTGAAAGCGGCCAAGGATGTAAAGATGAGCCAGAAGGTGATGTTCTGGGGCCTCGTGCTCGCGGGAGCCTTTGGAGCGTTCGCCGCACTCTGGGCCTACCTACACCTTTCCTACGACTTTGGGGCATCGGGCAAGATGCGCGGCGGCCAGGGGTTCTCCGCCGAGGGCTACAACCGCCTCAACGGCTGGATGACCCAGCCGCAGGCTCCCAATGGAATTGCCAACGGGGCAATGGTAGTGGGCTTTGTCTTCTGTGCCCTTCTGATGATCGCGCGCATCAAGTTCCCCTGGTGGCCTTTTCATCCCATCGGCTACGCAATCTCAGGCTCGTGGAGCATGAACCTGGTCTGGATGCCGCTGCTCTTTGCCTGGATCCTCAAGGGCCTGATCCTGCGCTACGGCGGCGTGCGGATGTACCGACAAGCCATGCCCTTTTTCCTGGGGCTGATTCTCGGCCAGTGTATTGTCGGCTCGTTCTGGCACCTCATCGGCTGGGCCCTCGACATCCAGCCCTACTCCTTCTGGGGCGGGTAGGAAGTGATATGCAAACCCAGAAACAGCGTATCCTCTACGATGCGGACGAGGCCCGCCAGCACCAGTTCCGCCCTGTCCGGTGGGGTCTGATTGGGCTCATCTGTCTACTCGGCTATCTGGGCATGGCCTGGAGCAATATCTACTATGGAGTTCCCCGAAACCAGGCTTTCCAACGCGCCTTTATCACCATGCTCCTGGTGATTCTGATTCAAGCCCCCCTCTATCTCTGGTATCGAAAACGACTAAGAACTGCTTAAGTTTCCGCTCCGTTTCCCTCCCCCCGCTCCGTTTCCCTCCCCCCGCTCGTTCCTCGCGACCCCCTCCCGATAACGGGAGGGGGTGGGGGGTTGGTTCTGACTCCCCCTCCCTTCCCGTTATCGGGAGGGAGGGGGCTGGGGGGAGGGCAACCACTACTCCTCCCGTTTAGCCGCAATGTGCGCGAGAACACGAGGGAGCTCGTGCAGAATTTCCTCATTGGTGAAACGCAGAAACTCGTAGCCATGTGCCTCGATCCAGCGCTGGCGTTCTTCATCACGCTCTCTCACGGTGGGCTCCGTGTGAATCCCTCCGTCCACCTCAACCACCAGCTTATGCTGAGGACAGTAGAAATCCAGAATAAATGTCTCTATGGGGTGCTGTCGCCGAAAACGCATCCCCTGAAGCTGGCGACCACGCAGGGCTTCCCAGAGAATGCGCTCAGCAGGAGTGCCTTCCCTGCGAAGCTGACGCGCACGTGCCACAAGTTCTGGGGTGGCATGGCGATACCGATGACGGGCAGTTGGAACCATTGTAAATCAAACCTCCGCACGTAGAACGGCTGACACTACCCAAATCTTATAAAATCGCGAGAATTTATTCTCTCGCACCCCCCAACCCCCTCCCGTTATCGGGAGGGGGTCGCGAGGAACGAGCGGGGGGAGGGAAAGTAAGCGGGGGGAGGGAAAGCGAGTGGGAAGAAGGCAACAGAAATTTCAGATTAGCGAAAGACCCCCTCGGCGCGATACAATCGCAGGGTTTTTCCAAAAATGTTGACTGCTGACAAAATTTATAAATCGTTTGGGCCACAGGACGTGCTCAAAGATATCACTCTGCAACTGGGGGATCGCGACCGTATTGGTGTCGTGGGCCTCAATGGGCAGGGTAAGTCCACTCTTATCAAGATTCTGGCCGGGCTAGAGGATGCGGACAAAGGGGTTGTGAGTCGTCACGGCTCCACCGTGGGCTACCTCAACCAGGAGTCGCAGTGCCGCCTCGGGGTAACCGTGGGTGAGGAGATGCGCGCCGCGTTCCCTGACATGGCCGATGTCGAAGCGCGCCTTATCGCCGCCTCACAGGCCATCGGGACTGGAGCCGTTACCAAGTCTGATGTGGCCGCGCTCGATAAAGCCGCCGATGACATGACCAAGCTGGAGGCCCACACCATGGACGCCCGGATTGGTCGGGTTCTCTCCGGACTGCGCTTTGAGCTCGATGCTGTGGACCGCCTCACCGATACCTACTCCGGGGGCTGGCAGATGCGTATCGCCATGGCGAAGCTACTTCTCCAGGAGCCCGACTATCTACTGCTCGATGAGCCGACAAACCACTTAGACACCGAGGCCAAGTTCTGGCTGATGTACGACTACATTCCCAGCTATCCTGGAACCGTGGTCTGCATCTCCCACGAAGTTGAGTTCCTGAACCTGACCAGCGACGAGATCTGGGAAGTTAAGGACTTGACCGTCAATAAGTTCAAGGGCAACTACGACGA
Source organism: Armatimonas sp. (assembly GCA_031387365.1). GTDB lineage: Bacteria > Armatimonadota > Armatimonadia > Armatimonadales > Armatimonadaceae > Armatimonas. Next base: position 8,581 of record JANNDD010000482.1, read on the forward strand.
CTATGTCCGCCTCGACGACGAGCGCTACCAGCGTGAGCTCAAGGCCTACGATGCCCAGCAGCGCGAGATCGCGGACTGGAAAGAGTTTGTCCAGCGCTGGCGGGGCAATAAGTCCAAGGCGGGAATGGTCGAGAGCCGTGTCAAGCAGCTCGAAAAGATTGACATTCTTCCCAAGCCCAAAGAGCGCCCCAAAACCATCTTCCTCCAGTTCCCTGAGCCGCCCCGTGAGGCCCCCGAGCCGATCAGTATCGAGGGGGTCACCAAAGTTTACGGCGATAAAACAGTCCTGAACGGCATCACGCTCCCGATGGTCAAGCAAGACAAGATCGCTCTGACGGGGCCAAACGGCGCGGGCAAGTCCACACTACTCAAGCTCGTGGCGGGAATTGAGAAGCCCACCCAGGGCAAGATCGTCGTCAACCCCAAGACCGAGATCGGCTACTTTGCCCAGCACCAAGCAGAGGCGCTCTCTCCCGAGCGGACGGTCTACGAGGAGACACTGGCGGGCATTGATCCCAAGCTGGAGGAGATGGCCCGTGGCCTACTGGCGCGCCTTCAGTTTCGCGGCGACGATGCCCCGTTTAAGAGAATCGGCGTGCTTTCGGGTGGTGAGCGTGCGAGAGTGGCGCTGGCCAAGTTTCTCCTGCGCCCAGCGAACTTCTATCTCCTGGATGAGCCGACCAACCACCTCGACCCCCTCGCGCGTGTAGTTCTTTTTGAGGCGCTGAAGTAGTTCGAGGGCACGATTCTCATGTCTAGCCACGACCAGCTTCTCATTGACACGGTCGCCACGGGCATCTTCGAGATGGCCGAAGGCATGCTAGAGATGGTACTTGATCCGGCCACCGAGCGCATCAAACGCGTCAACGTGTGATAGCACAAAAGGGGTAGTCTTA
>JANNDD010000282.1:0-3317 GCA_031387365.1 Armatimonas sp.
GCCATTTTCCTGATCCACATCGTCTATGGCGGTCCAGGCAGCATAACAGGTATCTGGGGCCACTCTTAGGTAGTAGTTATCTTGGTGCAGATCCTGCCCACGGGCGCCTGCGGGTTTGAAGTAGAACATGCTCTGCGCCGCCACGGGCTCCTCGCCCATCAAGAGGCGCAGGAACTCCTGAACTCGATTATCCAGCATGTAGCGCATCGCGAGCGGCCCCACGGGCTTGTCCGAATGGTTATGCGGGTGCATCATGCGTGGGTAAAACGCCAGTGGGTCATCCAGTGAGTAGCCGTCTTTGCCCCCGCGTCGAATCTCTGAGAGTCCGTCTACCGGCCCCTCGGCGTTCTGCTGCATAAATGTTGTCTTGATACTCTCCACATCCTCGGGAGAGAAGAGGCCGGGCACCACCACAAAGCCATCGCGGTGAAATGCCTCTGCCAGTGCATTTTGATTTTTCATAATGATAAGATACGGCTAGGATTTTCTGAGCACAAGGTCACACATGGCTGAAAAATTAAAAGATCTTGCTACACGTCCGGATGACCACACGCCGTATGCCACTCCTATCGTCACCGGTGTCTTGCAAGGCGATGCACGCTACACCACTTGGCGCACCCGGGGCACACCAGACTATCTGCTGATGCTCACGCTCGCGGGCCGTGGGCGTGTCGGGCATGCGCGAGGCGACGTGGGCACTGCACCGGGCGAGCTTGTTCTGATCCGCCCGGGAACGCGCCACGACTACGGCACGGCGCGGCGCGCGGCCCACTGGGAGCTGATCTGGGCGCACTTTCAGCCGCGCCCGCACTGGCTGGAGTGGCTCACCTGGCCCGAGCCCGCCCCTGGCATTTTGCACCTAGTGCCCGAGCTGGAGCTCTGTACCCGGATCGAAGCGGCACTGCGGCTCATGGACAGCTTTGCCCGTAGCGCTGCCCCTCTGCGTGCGGCACTAGCGATGCACAGCCTGGAGGAGGCTCTGCTCGGGTGCGCCTCCGCCTTGCCGTCTGCCCAGCGCCACGATGCGCGTGTGGCCGCCGCGATGGCCTTTCTGATCGAAAATTTAGCACTGCCTCTGACACTTGCTGGAGTGGCTAGCGCCGTGGGACTCTCGGTCTCGCGGCTCTCGCATCGCTTCAAGGACGAAGTCGGGATCACGCCGGGGCAGTTTCTGGAGCACGAGCGTCTGGCCCGCGCCTCCCAGCTTCTGCAGTTCACCACGCGCCCTATTGCCGCCATCGCTGAGGAAGTGGGCTTCGCCAGCCCGATTCACTTCTCGCTCCGTTTCAAAAAAGCCTTCGCCCTCAGCCCCCGCGAGTTTCGTCAGCGCGGCGGGTGAAGGTGCGGGTTATGGTTTTCGGAACAGAATGATATAGCTTGCGAACGTATGGTTGGCGGGGAAGCCTTTGTCGGGAGTGGGGTTGGTGTAGGGCTCCAGCTCGTAGGCCAGGCGCAGGGGCTTGCCGGGCGCAACGGCGGCGGTGAGGTCCACAGTCCAGGGGGTGACCACATCGCCGGGTGACCAGCCCGCGCGGGGAAATTTCCAGGTGCCCCCTTGTGGGCGACAGGGATTGAGATACACATCGTCTTTCCAGAGCCGATTGGTAAAAACCCGGCCATCGCAGTGGAGCTTGCGCCAGAGCGGGTGAAACTCTCCGGCGTTGAGGGCGTTGGGCGAGCCGCCGTGGCCGGTAACAAGGGAGTAAAACGCCGCGCCGACGGTCTCGCGATCCGTGGGAACACTCTGTGGCACGAGAAATTTCTCAATAGGCTCGTTGGTGAGCCCGATTTTTGCCACACCGTTCCAGAGCTTGATGACTTTGTAGGGCTCACGGCTCATTGAGCCTGGGTAGAAATCGAAGTCAATCGAGACCAGCCAGCCCTCGGAGTAGGTCTCGCAGGCAATTTCAAGCTGCTTTTTTCCGCGCAGCAGTGGCAGGAAGTCCGTGAGATCCACTTTCCACTGCCAGGCCTTGCGATACGGCGTGATCCAGCGAAGAATCTCGTAGCGCTCCCCGGTCTCGTCGGTGAGGAAGAGCTGTGCCAGTCGGTCCCACGGGTCAATTCCCTTGGGCGTGTTTTCCAGGGTAAGCGTGCAGACCACCCGCCCGATCCCCGCCACGGACTCTGGGAAGGGAACGGTGTTCTGGATTTTATGGTGCTGTGCATCGTTGAGAGCGTGGGAGAAGGCGCTCACGCGGCGTGGGCTACTGAGCCAGCGGGGCGTTCCTTGGCGACGGACGGTCAGGGTGGAGCTGGCTCCCGCGCCGATCAGCACGGGCTGCACCAGAGCCAGCGAGACCTCGGGAACAAAATAACGCTCGTAGATAGCCTCTCCTCCTGCTGTTAGCGTAACTTCGATGCCCCCCACGACTTCGTCCACAGTGAGCGCCAGCGGCTCGCTCAGGGCGCGGGGTGAGAGGCGATTGGCGAGCTCGCGCCCATCGCGGTGGAGCGAGACCTCGCGCTGGGGGCGGTTCTCGATATTGCCCTGTGGTCCAAAGTAAATGTCCCGCTGGCTGGCACCGGGTGGCGGCGGCGGGTTGTGGGTATCGAAGCCCAGCGCAAAGACACCAGTTAGGTTCGGCTCCGCCGGATCGTCAAGATGGGGCGGTGTCGGCGTGGAGGCGGGCAGGAAAGCCAGCGTGTAGCCTCGGGGATCGGCGGGTGTGGCTACCTGCCACTGGACATAGACTCGCATGGAGGCATTTTACCCGCAAGGCTGGGTACACTCTCGCCATGGAATATCGAAAGCTAGGCCGCACGGGCCTTCTGGTCTCGGAGCTCTGTTTGGGAACGATGCAGTTCGGTTGGACTGCTGATGAGCTGACATCGCATGCGGTGATGGATGCCTACGTGGAAGCCGGGGGGACGTTTCTCGACACCGCCGACATCTACACCACTTGGGCAGGTGATGCGAGCTACGGTGGTAAGACGGAAGAGTACATGGGGCGCTGGTTTGCGGCCCGTGGCAATCGGGAGAAAGTAATCCTTGCGAGCAAGGTGCGCGGGCGCATGACCCCCGGGCCCAACGGTGAGGGGCTCTCGCGAAAGCGCGTGATCCAGTGCTGTGAGGATAGCCTACGTCGCCTCCAGACCGACTATCTTGATCTCTATCAGTGCCACTGGGTGGACTTAAACACGCCCATCGAGGAGACTCTCGCCGCGATGCAGACCCTTGTGGAGCAAGGCAAAGTTCGCTACATCGGGGCGAGTAACTTCCCGGCGTGGCGCTTGATGGAGGCGCTCTGGCACTCCGACAAGCGCAGTTTCGCGCGCTTCGACAGCTACCAGCCCGAGTACAACTTAATGGACCG
>JANNDD010000290.1:0-4019 GCA_031387365.1 Armatimonas sp.
ATTACGTTCGAATGGTCCCGCGAGGCCGGAGGCTTTGGCGGCGGCGGGGAGAACCATCACGAGCTCTCGCACCACGATGGCAGCCCGGAGAAGCTCAAGAAGCTCGCTGAGATCGATAAGTTTCACCTGAGCCGCTTGGAGCGCTTCGTCAGGCTCCTCGCCGCCACAGCGGAGGGAGAGAGCAGGATGCTGGACCGAACAATGATTGTCTACGGCTCCGGGATGAACTCGGGTACGGGCACCGGTGACCACTCCCCCAAGAATCTGCCCCTTCTTCTCGCGGGCGGGAAGGCGCTGGGGCTCAAGCACGGGCAACACCTGGCGTTTGACCAGGAAAGGCACCCTCCCCTCGCCAATGTCTTGCTGACACTTCTGCAAAAATCCGGCATCGAGACCGATAAATTCAGCGATGCAACGGGTACTCTGGCCGGGCTGACGTAGCGTGTCCTATTTCGCGTAGTCGAGTAGGAAAGCAAGGGTCAGGCGTGCCATATCGGTAACATAGACAAAGTCCACTTTATCAGGCGTGTCGGTAGATTTATGGTAGTGGGGATACCGATACTCCCCCTCATAAAGGCCCGTGACAACGTAGCCGAGTTGCTCAAAGGGCACGTAGTCCGACGCTTCCACGGGGTCTATTTTTGTTGGTACTTTGACCACTGCCTTTGCCAGAGTCTCCAGCCGCGCCACGAGCTTTGCGGAGGCAGCGTTGTTGGCAAGCACTCCTCCTTCGTCGCGGTCAAGAAAAAGGCTCTTGATCTTGTCCGGGTAGCCCACCTCATCCAAGTTGAAGACCAGCGTGAGCTTCTCAGCGCGCTTTTTACACTCCGCCGCGTAGGCCGTCGAGCCCCAGAGGTTTTGCTCCTCGCCGGAAAAAAGTGCAAAGCGCAGCGGAACCCGCAGCGGGATATCCTTTAGGAGTCGCGCCATTTCGAAGAGAACCGCCACTCCTGTGGCGTTGTCGTTCGCACCTGGCGCACGTGCTTCCGGTGCACTAAGATCCTCTTGGCGGCTGTCGAAGTGCGCACAGAGCAGGATCGCCCCCCCCGAGCCGCCCGATTTCTGCGCTAGGACATTTTGGAGCTGCTTACCACTGTGTTCGTAGCTATGATGTGTGGGCCGGTACCCCAAGGCGCGAAACCGTGCCTCCAGATGCGCTACGATTGCAAGATGGTGCTTTGAGAGCGTGTGCCGCGTTGGCCAGCGTGTCGCGAGTTCTTTGACATCCTGCTCCAAATTCGAGCGGGAAATTTTCGTCAGGATTGCATATTTATCCACAAACAATTGTACCGGATGGATGCATTATGGTAAAACGATTCTCGTGAGTTTTGTCATTCGTTTCGCAACAATAGAAGATACTGAATTTATCCGCGCTATATATAATAATGCGGTAAAGACAAGTACCGCTACCCTCGAAACTGAGGAGCGCGATAGTACCACACAGCGACACTGGCTCACGCAGCACAGTGGAGATCCCTACCCGTGTTTTGTCGCCGAGGACCGCGATGGGATAATTGCTGGTTGGGCGGCTCTCTCGCCCTATAATGCCAAGCCGGGCTACCGGGGCGCGGCGGAGAACTCGGTGTATGTGGACACGCGTGCACAGGGCAAGGGAATCGGGGAGGCACTCTTGCAAGCGCTGCTCGACGATGCCCCGCAGCGCCATATCCGAACCATTGTCGCGCTTATCTCCACCGATAATCTGGCCTCGATCAGCCTGCACGAGAAGTTGGGCTTTCGCCTAGTCGGAACCCTAGAGCGCGTCGGCGAGAAGTTTGGACGTGATGTGGATGTCAGTATTTTTCAGCGGCACCTTGGCTAAAATAATTCCCTCATTTGATACACATCCGAGGCAACAAGTTGCTCTCGCTAAGCGCTTCGCGGGGCACTCTTCGAGTGAGTGAACTGCAGCTCCGCGAGGGCGGGAAGGTTTTTATGAACCACTTAGACATTCGTGATATTTCGTATCCACTGCGTGAGGGCTTTCCCGTCTGGCCGGGGCATGAGCCGGTGAAGCTGAGCATCGTCAAGAGCCATGAGGCAGGCGATGGTGTGCAGGTGACGGACATGGCGATTGGGTGCCACACAGGGACGCACTTAGATGCGCCACGGCACTTTATCGCAGGCGGCGGCTTGGTAGACAAGCTGGATCTCAATACGCTCATTGGGCCCTGCCACGTGGTGCACTACGACGGCAACGGGCCTCTGGATAGAGCCTGGTTCGAGGCGCAGAGCCTTCCCAGCCCGATCACACGCCTCTTGCTCCACTGCACGATCCACGACGGCAAGCTGGAGGAGTCGCGCTTTTTCTCGAACTATGTCGGGATCACCGAGGACGCTGCGCAGTTCTTAGTCGAGCGCGGGTTAAAACTCATCGGCATTGACTATCTCTCAATTGGGCCGTTCTATGGCGGAAACCCCGAGACCCACCGGGCGCTGCTGGGCCCTGCGGTGATTATCGTGGAGGGGCTAGACCTGCGCGGTGTCGCGGCGGGAGCCTACACACTGGTCTGCCTGCCGCTGAGCCTGCCCACCGATGGCGCTCCCTGCCGGGCCGTGCTCCTGCCCGAGGGCGCACTGGTCGGTTAGATCACGCAGCGGGCCGCGAGTAGAGCTTGCGGGGGTTGTTGGGGCGTGTCTCGGTAGCAGGTGCGCTCTTCGCCACTACATTGGCACTCTTCTCCACTACAGTCTCCTCAGCGGCTTGCGGGCTCTCTCCCAGAGGCCGTAGCTCCATCATCGGTGTGCGAACCACGACAGATGTCTGTGGGAGCGGCTCCTGAGCGGCCTCATCGGTGAGCGAGAGGCACTGAATGAGCTGATCCAGCCCCTCGATTCTCTCCGTGCCCTGAAGCGTGATGCGCTGGTGGTGCTCGGTGAGCTTTTCGCGTTTTCCCCAGAGCGCGTCCACGGCCTCGGTAATCTTGGCTTGCTGGAGATCGAAGTTTACATTCTGGTTCTGAAGCACGCTCGCAATGCGGGCTTTTTCCTGAAGCACTTCGGCAAGAAGCTGCTGCAGTGTCTGGCTCCGCTGCTCCAGTGTCGCCGACAGGGCAGAGCGTAGTGCCGGAAATCGCTGGGCATCATCGGTGTCTTTAGGAAAAGCGTGGAGCATCGAGTAGGCCGCCTCGACACTCACACTCGCTCCCATGGGGCTGGTGGTTGTGGGAACAGAGACAGGAGCGGGAGCGGCTGGCAAGGGAGGCACAATCGGCGCTTTTTCGAGGGAACCAACCGCCTCCGTGGCATTTCCCTTTCCAACAAAATCCCGTAGCCGCTCAGTCAGTCTTTTCATAGTGCTTACCTCTTCTCATTGGCGTTTTAGAGATTTAAATGTAGGCAAGAGCTATGCCGAAGTAGAGCTTTTCAATAGGATCCCGTAGCTCTGCGGGGGAGGAATCCTCCCGCTTGTTGGCGAAACGAGATCGGGCGGGGCCAGGTGTGCTCTGCCACAGGAGAGAAATAGCAAATGAGCAAACGTGTTGGAATCGGCGTCGTCGGGTGTGGCAGTATTGGCATTCGGGGCGCTCTGGATCATCTGGTTCTGGAAGATGTGCAAGATCAGGTGCACCTCGCCGCCTGCTGCGACCCCGCGCCGGGCCGGGCACAAGCCGCCGCCGAAAAATATGGCGTCGCGAAAGCCTATGAGACAGAGGATGAGCTCTTCGCGGATCCAAATGTGGATATGGTGATTATCTGCTCCCCCATCGGGTTACACTACAATCAGGGGGTCAAGGCGATTGCGGCGGGCAAGCACATCCACTTCAACAAGACCATGACGGTCACCAGCGGCGAGGCCCTGGATCTAATCGCCCGTGCTCAGGCGAAGGGGGTGCATTTAGTGGCGTCACCTGGCCAAATGCTTCGTCCTACCAACCAGAAAATCCGCGAGATCATCCAAAGCGGCGGTCTCGGAAAGCTCTCCTGGGCCGTAGCGGGCGCTGCATTCGGCTCCTACCACGAGACGGAGGGCGTCCGTACCGGCGACACCCCCCTCAGCAATATCAACCCGAGCTGGT
>JANNDD010000303.1:0-1269 GCA_031387365.1 Armatimonas sp.
ATTACGTGCGCGAGAACATGGGCATACTCGCCGTAGGCCGGGTCAGGTAGGAGCACCCGGGAGTGTGGCGTGAGCCAGTGCGTGAACGCGCGAAAGATCAGATCCGACGATCCCGCGCCTACCACCAGATTCGATTCAGGGACTCCCCGTGCCACTGAGATCGCCGAAACCAGCCCCTCGCACTGTGTCGGGGGCGAGGTTTTCAGAAGCCAGGGAAGCTGCTCTCTCAGCGCAGCAAGTGCCTCCGGTGCGGGGTCGAACCAGGCATCTAGAACATCGGCATTGATCACATCGTGGCGGCGCTCCAGATGCGTAAAATCTGCACCAATCGCCCCGAAGAATGCACCGCCGTGGTAGCAAGGCGCAGGAGCGAAAGCACTCGTGGGCCAGGCGGCGTAGGGAAGCGCCCAGTCACATCCGCGCAGAAGCCGTTTCAAGAGGATCTGAATCGTCTCCGCACGAGCATTTAGTCCCGCAAGTGTCGCGCTCATGAGCTCGTAGGTAACCGCGCCGGAGTGCGCCTCTAGCCCATGAAAACAAAGCCCCGCTGCCTCGTAGAAGGGCTTGAGTGCATCACGTCCGATCCCCGCAATTCGGGTTCCGCCCTCCGCCTCGACATGCCGCAGCGCCGCCAGCATCAGCAGCATCGCCAGGCTCCCGCCTCGTTTCAGAGGAAGCACCGTCAGCAAGCGCACTTCCCAGAGGCAACTATCTACCGGGAAGGGCAGCGCCGCGCGGTCGAAGTACTTATCAAGAGAGTAGCAACTCTGTTTCCTTGTGGGCGGTGTCAGGCTCACAAATCCCTGGATCATCCCACAGGCATCCGTAGCAATCAGATAGACATTGCCGCTATCCAGTGCATCGGTCAAGCGCTCCTCATCGTGCGGAGCGTGCTGCCCGAGCTCTAGGGCATAGACCTCATGGCGGAGTCGGTAAATCTCCTCACGCTGATTCGGGGTTGCTAGAGAGAGTCGCATTCGTGGCCTCGTTCTGGAAAATTTCCGGGAAGCGGTTCGGGTTCAGAAAGACTTTCTGGAGCTTTTTCATCATCTGCGCCCCGTGGGCACCGTCGGCGTAGCGATGGTCAAACGTGAAGCTAATATTCACACACTCCGCCGCCACCACCACACCGTCCCGTACAATCGGCAGCGGACGAGGCCGACCAATCCCGATAATCAGTGGGCAGCGGCAGTAGGGTGAGAGCGGCACGAGGCCCGTCTCCAGCCCGAGCGGACCAAAATTCGAGATCATCACGGAGCCAAAGCGATC
>JANNDD010000330.1:0-27747 GCA_031387365.1 Armatimonas sp.
ACGAGCGGCGCGATCCTGAACGGTTTCGCACCTGCCATCAGCGGCGACGGCAATAGGATCGTGTTTCGCTCGCTTGCAACCAACCTGGCGGGTAGCCCCACTTCAGGTTCGCAGATATTTGTGCGAAACGTGGCCACGGGAACGACGGCGCTGGTCTCGGTGGATTCCACGGGGCTCAGCTACGGCAATGGCGAGAGTGGGCTGGTACAGGTCACGATAAGTGCCGATGGTAATGTGGTGGGCTTTTCCTCGGTTGCCTCCAATCTGGTGGGCACCGACACCAACGGGATTGTCCGCGATGTCTTTGTTCGCAATCTGGCACTGGGCAGCACGACACTCGTCTCCAAGTCCACTAGTGGGCTCCAGGGCATGAGCACCAGCTACAGCTCGGCCCTGAGCGCAGACGGTCGCTACGTTGCGTTTGCTTCGCGCAATAACTTCGTCAATGGTGACAACAATAACCTTGAGGACGTCTTTGTGCGCGACACGCTCACCAACACCACAATCCGTGCCTCCGTAGTGGACTCCACGGGTGCCCAAGGCAACGGGGCGAGCGGCTACAGCGAGGGCTGGGGCATTAGCATCAGCGCCAACGGGATGCGGGTCGCGTTTCAGTCTCGGGCAAACGACCTCGTTACGGCGGCAAACAATGGCTTCGCCGATAACAACAACCTTGAGGATGTCTTTCTACGCGATATCAGCACCGGTAAGACCTATATGGTGTCTAAGGGGCTGACGGGGCCAGCTAACGGTTCCAGTGGTGGGCTGAGCACCTGCGGCGTCTCCCTCAGCGCCGACGGCAAGACGGTAATGTTCGCCTCCTATGCCTCTAACCTGGTGAGCGGCGACACCAACAACGTCATGGATGTTTTTGTGCGGGGGCTGATTCCGTAGCAGGATGGGCCGGAGTCGCGCCGGGTTGGGAGCAGACAAAGCTTGCAATCCGGCTGGCTTTCTCGTGGATCGTGTCGAGATCCTCAAAGCGCAGGAGGCCCACGGTAAGTGCCGCCGTGAACGCATCGCCCGCCCCGACGGTGTCGGGAACCACACCTGCCGCCAGCGGATAGCCCGGATGGTCAGAGCGGCGGAAGCGTGTGAATAGTGTGCTCCCCCTTGCGCCTCTAGTTAGAGCAACCACAATCAATGGTGGACAGCGCTCCCATAGCGCGGTGACGAAGCCCATCTCCTCGCTAGGAATGTCTAGCAACTCAGCGACTACTGGTAGTTCCTCGTCATTGAGTTTGAATACGTTGGCGAAATTCAATGCGAACTGAATGATGCTAACAGAGTAGTAGTGCTGACGCAAGTTTATATCAAAGATGCGAAGACAGCGCCATTTCGGCAACCCTTGAAACCGCATAATGATCCATCGTGATTCATAGGTGCGCTGAGCCAAGCTCCCAAAGCAAATCGCATCGGCGCGTTTTGCGAGTGCATCCCACTCAAAGCTAATCTTGAATTGATCCCAGGCGGTGTCTTCATGAATGGTGTAGCTCGCTTTGCCCTCGGTATCTAACGTGGCAGTGACGGTTCCCGTGGGGGAGTCGTTGCGTTGAAGGTAATCGGTGGAGAGACCAAGGCTTTCGAGGCGTGCCACAATCTCGTCACCGAGGACATCACGTCCCACGGCGCTGGCAACAATCCCCTCCGCACCGAGCTGGCTGGCATGGAACGCAAAATTTGCGGGCGCGCCTCCGAGAAATTTCCCGTGGGGCAGCAAGTCCCAGAGCACCTCCCCGAGTCCGACAATCACTGGCTTGTTCATAGTGTGTTACTCCGCAAACAGCTCCGCAAGAGAGTGCAGGACGGCGCGTTGTTCGTCGTCGCTAACGGAGCCAAGACATTTGACGAGGCGGGTTTTGTCTACGGTGCGAAGCTGATCCAGAACTACCTGGCCGGATTTCCCCTGGAACTCACAGGGAATTCGGGTGGGATAGTTTCGCGCGGCAGTAGTCATGGGAGCTAGAATTACGGTGGCGATATTGCGGTTCAGCTCATCGGGCGAGACGACGAGGCAAGGGCGGGTTTTCTGAATTTCACTGCCTACCGTGGGGTCGAGATTCACCAGCCAGACCTCAAAGCGCCGGACTACCAGCTCCATTCTTCGGTCTCCCAGCGAGTAAGCGCGAGCACTTCGTTATCCAAAAGCGTGTCCTCTCTGGTTTCCGCCATGGCGCGAAACTGTGCGTCCCAGCCCTGACGAGCGGGACGTGCGGAGCGGACGATGAGCTTCCCCTCTTCCACGTCCAGCTCCACTTCATCGGTAAGTTGTGTTTGTTGTAGCAGCAGTTTGGGAATTCGAATTCCCTGGGAATTCCCGATCTTCACCAGTCGCGTTTTTACCATAGTAGCTACAATGTATACCCGGTTGGATGATATGTCAACCCGGATATGCTGCGAAGAACTGTTCCACCTGGCTGATCTGATCAGTTCTAGGGCAGGGGGGGAGCGCATCGAGGAGCTTTTTGCCGTAGGACTTGCTCCAGAGACGGGCATCTAAAATGGCCACGACACCACGATCTGTGGTGGTGCGCAGCAAGCGCCCGACCCCTTGTTTGAGGCGCAGCTCCGTGGCGGGCATACTGAACTCGGCGAAGGCATCGCCGCCCGACGCCTTAATACGCGCTTCTCTAGCCCGTAGCGGCGGTGAGTCTGGGGTGGGGAAGGGGAGCTTGTCTAGGATCACCAGCGAGAGGGCGTCACCCGGCACATCCACGCCCTCCCAGAAGCTGCTGGTGCCCAGTAAAACACCGTTACCCGCTTTGGTGAAGCTCTCCACAAGCCGGGCGTTGGGCGCCTCGCCCTGGGCGAAAATCGGGTAGTCGAAGCTCGCTTTCAGGCGCTCCTTGGCGAGTGAGAGCATCCGGTGCGAGGTAAATAGCACAAAGGTTCGGCCTTTGGCGAGACCCACGAGTGTCTGCACCTCGAAGAGCATCCGCTCCGCGTACTCGTCGCTGCTCGCCGGTGGCCCAAGATGGCGCGGAACATAGAGCAGGCTGTTCTTTTCGTAGTCAAACGGCGAGCCCTGAATGACCTGAATCGCACGAACTTCCCCCGCCAGCCCCCCGTCCCCCGCCCGGCGGGGGGGGGCAGAGGAAAGGAAATCTTCCTCTAACTCCCCTCCCTTTCCCGTTATCGGGAGGGAGGGGCCGGGGGAGGGAGGGAAATTCTGGGGAGAGGTTAACCCCAGGCGTTTAGCGGTGCTCTCGAAACCGCCACCGGTAGCCAGCGTGGCGGAGACGAAACTCACGCGCTCGATGCGGGAGTAGAGCGCGTCTTGCAGGGTGGGAGCGATATCGTAGGGGGTGCGCACGAGCGTGGTGAGCATTCCTCCGCCGCGCATCTGGCGGTTGTGGTACCAGAGAAAGTACGAGTCATCCTGCGGCTCGGTGTGAAACGCGGAAAGCTCCGTCGAGAGGCGGGTGGCCGTCTTTGCCAGCCCGACGGCTTTTTCTTTTTCCTGGGGCTTGGTGGTCGTCTCCGCGATATTGATTAGGTCTTTGGCAAGAGCGTCTAAGGAGACCGTCACGGCGTCGCGCAGCTCCTTGAACTGCGGCGCGTCTACCTCGTGCATAAACCCCTCGTAGTTTCGGGCAGCAAGATACGGATCTAAAAGACGCTGATGGATCGCGTCAATGGCGGCAAGATGCTGTGGCTTGAGCTGAGAGAGCCGCTTGCAGCGCGACAGCAAGATCGGCACGCGACGCGAGCCCCATTCCAGCCCGAAAGCGCGGGTCGCCACATCGTCCACGTGGTGCGCCTCATCAAAAACCACGGCATCGTAGGTAGGAAGCAGCGTCGGGCCGTCGGGGGCCTGGCGGCGCAGGCGTAGATCCGCAAAGAAAAGAGCATGGTTGACGACGATAAGCCGACACTGCTCGGCGTTTTTGCGGGCCTTGTAATAAAAACACTTGTCGTAGTGGCGGCACTCCCGGTGGCGGCAGGTGTCCGGGTGCGCGGCGATCTCGCTCCAGCCTGTGTAGGAGAAGTCCAGCTCCGCCACATCGCCGGTGTCTGTCTCATTAGACCAGCGCTGGATGTTCTTGAAGGTCGGATCGCCAAACGTCCATAGCTCGCCCGACGCAATCTCCAGCTCTTGAAAACATAAAAAATTCTGTCGGCCCTTGAGCACCGCCGCCTCGATGGGGGATTCCAGTGCGGCGAGCACGGCGGGAATATCGCGCTCGATGAGCTGGCTCTGGAGCGCGAGCGTGTGGGTGGAGATCACGGCGCGCCCCTCGGTCTTTTCCAGCCAGCGCAACAGCGGCACGAGGTAGGCTAAACTCTTGCCCACACCGGTTCCCGCCTCTGCCAGACACGGACGGCTCTCCGTCAGCCCCAGCGCAATCGCCTCCGCCAGCGCCGTCTGCTCAGCGCGGGGTGCAAAGCCAGGCAGGCGTTTGGAGAGTGGGCCATTTTTACCAAAGAGACGAGCGAGGGACGAAGACATTTCCTATTGCGTCCAGTCTTCAAACCGGAGCCCTGGAACCTCCGAAAAATGTCTGATATTGCGTGTGATCAAGGTCGCATCTTGTGTTAATGCAATCGCGGCTATCTGGCAATCACGGCGACCCTGCCGCCGTATTCGTGCAGGCATCTCCTGAAAAAGCATCTCTGCCTCGGGGTCGTAGGGAAGAATGGCGAAGCGGTTCAGGGCATGAAAGTGATCCAACAGGAGCTTGTACCCAGCAGCTTCCTGATCTTTTGGCTGGAGCCTACGAACAAGAGCTAGGCCACCTTCCATGACCTCCCCAACTGTTATCGCGCTGATATAGAGATCATCAAGTGGGGTTTCTCGTATGCGCCGATATAGCTCGGTGTACTGCTTCGAAGAGCGGAGAAAAAGGGAGGTCGTATCCGTATCAAGAAGAATCACTTCGTACTGAGGGCCTGTTTTGTTAATTTCCGGCGGGGCGTGCGAGAAATGGGAACTGGTATTTTCGCATCCCGCTCCCGGTTTTTACGAATTTCTTCCATCAGATCGTCCCAGAGTGGCTCATCCTCAAACATCCCTGCAATATCATCAAGGGGATGAGATGGCTCTTTCGCTGAAGTGTTTGGAGTTGTGGAGTCAGACATGGTATTTCCTCTGAGGAAGTATACCGCGTCGTGATTACGGTCGCACAACCGTTTGCGCGACGGAGTAGAGGTAGTCGTCGCCATTGGGATCGGTGGTGAGCGGTGGGCTCGCATCACTGGTGGCACGGCCCCCGACGCGGGCAAAGACCGTGCTGCCCGGCGTACTGTCTGCGGGCCAGGGAATCGTGATGAGGCCCTCACCCCGCGTGACCTGCACAGGGCCACGGACGGTTTTGCTACGAAAGTCCGAAAAAACAGAAGTCTCCACTTGGTACTGATCCGCGCCGTCGAGCTTGGGGAAGCGCACCAGGGCCTCCACTGATTGCGGCGTGACACTGGCGATACTCGGGCGAACCAGCGGCGTGGTGGCGACGCCGGGCGTGTTGAGACTGGTCTCCGCATAGGAAGTCGCCCCGCTGGGCTCGATGCGCTGGAAGAGCACACGCACCTGGTAGCGTACGGTTCCGGCGGGCCGAACAGGGGAGTGGTTTCCGGTACGCGGCGTTAAAGTCGTGCCACTCGCCTCCTGGAAGGCAAACTCCCCGGACGCCGTCGTGTCTCGGAAGCTGCGCCCGTCTTTGTCCACAGCCCCGATCCGGTCGTTGTTGCGAAATACTTGGTATTCCACAATGCGCTGGGCGGCGATATCCAGCGGTGCGGCCCACTGTAGCAGCACCTCGGGCACGGAGTCCGCCGCCAGAGTCGCCCGAGCCGCCACCACGGAGCTTGCCCCCGGATCGCTGCCTCCGCCCCCGCCGCCACAACCGGCAAGCAGGAGCGCAAGTGCGAGAAAACTAGCCCTCGGAGTTGTTGCCATAATCGGGAATCCCTAAAATGTGGTAGCCGGAGTCCACATAGAGCACATCGCCCGTGGTGCCGCGCGACCAGTCGGAGACGAAAAAGGCACAGGTGTCGCCCACTTCTGTGATCTCGGTATTGTGGTGGAGTGGCGCGGCACTGGCAATGCTCTTGAGAATATCGCGGAAGCCCTTGATCCCCATCGCGGAGAGGGTTTTCATGGGCCCGGCGGAGATGGCGTTCACCCGGATGTTTTGCGCCCCCAGATCGTGGGCCAGGTAGCGTACCGTAGACTCCAAGGCTGCCTTGGCAATGCCCGCTGTGTTGTAGTTGGGCACGACTCGAACACCCCCAAGATAGGAGAGTGTTACGATACTGCCGCCGTTGGTCATGAGCGGCTCGGCAGCTTTGGCGGCGGCAATGAGTGTGTAGGTGGACGACTGAAGCGAGATATCAAAGTCCGGGCCACTCACATCGATCATTCGGCCATCCAGCCCCTTGGCAAATGCAACCGAGTGCACCACAAAGTCCAGCGTCCCAAAAGTCGCCGCGACTTTTTCGTGAAGCGCGGCGATTTGTTCCGGATCCAGAAGATTACAAGGCTCTATTAAGGGGACACTGCCCTCAGGAAGCTTGGCCGCCAGCTTCTTGACATCATTTTCCTCACGCTCTCCGTAGTACGTCATGACAAACTGCGCACCCTCCCGTGCCAGCGACTGAGCACAGCCCCAGCCCGCAGACCAGGAGTTACGCACTCCGTAAAGAATCCCTTTTTTACCGTCCAAAAGCCCCATGCAAAACCTCAATCTAGCTCCCATCCCCTTCATTTAGCCTAAGGGGGCGCGCTATGCGCGGCGGGAGGTTACTTAATCGCTACCTCATAGTATATCGTCGCTTTACCGTCTGGCCCGAGAGTGCTCAGCGGAAGGCTCAGCTCGGTGCCCGCGAGCTTTGCCTCCAGAGGGGCGACACGTTTCCCACTGGTGTCTAGGCGCCAGGCTTCCACCTTACCCGGAAGCTTGCGCGAGAGAGTAACATTGACGACACCACGTTTTACCAGGTGGGGAAGTGTGCCCCAGGCCTCCAGAATTTTAAGATCGGGAGCGCCATAGCGAATCCCTGTGTTCTGGACATCGGTAATGTGGGCCACTAGGAGCCGGGCACTCTCCGAGACCGGCTTGCCATCAAGGGATGTCACATAGACCGTGGCCTCCGCGACTTCCGCACCAATGCGTAGCGGACCGCACTGGATAGAGTCCCCTTCCGGGCAGATACCCCCTAAAAGCTTCGGCGTCGTGATGCGCAGCGAGCCGAACTGACCATTGACAGCAAGCTCCCCGGTCTCTGCCTGGCGCTCCTGGGTCTCAAAGTTTGTGCGGTTGGTCGCAGAGAGGCGATTGGACTGGAAAAGCTGTGCCAGAGCATCTTTGGAGTCACCTTTAGTCAAGCGAAGCTCCGTAGGGCGGGGAGGAGCCAGTGGGCCTGTAGCCTCTTCCACCCAAGTGCCAATGCGGGTGACGAGCGCAAGCTCCCCAAACCCGGCTGAGACAGCAAGCTCTGGCTTAGTGAGAAGTTCATCGCGGCGCAGGTGCCGTGAAACGGCATTGGGAGCCGTGCGCACATCCCCGCGCAGGAACAAGAGCGATGCTGCCCGGCTGCTCATCAGGCCCGCCGGATCGTTGGCGAGATCAAAAAAACTCAGTGCTCCAGGTGCCACTGCAGACTCAACAGTATGGGCGTAGGCAAACTGCCAGACAGCGTCCCAGTCCTGAAGTGCCGCCGCTGCGCCCATCAAGAGGCTACCCTCCGCACGTGTTCGGTTTGGGGCAGTGTAGTTGAACTCACTGACCGTAAAGGGCTTGCCAAAGAGGCGGGTCATTGCAACCCCGCCTGGGCCGGTTCCTCCGCTACTCAAGGCGGAAGCGCCGTCTTGGGCCCCTGACGACGGTAGCTTCCAGTCCTCTTCCAGAAAGTTGGGATGATCCCAGTAAAAGTGAGTGTCCACAAAATCGAGGTCGGTACGCGCCGCCATAAACGCCGGGCTCTCAGACCAGCCATTGAGGTCGGTCAACAGTGCCTTGCAGCCCAGCTCACGAATCGTGGCTTTCATCTTGGCAAAACCGCGCTCATGAAGCATTGCGAGAAATGCTCCCACTTCCCGCCCCGCACGGTCGTTGCCGACGGTGCGCGGCAGAGGCGCTGTCGGCAGATTGCGGCTCTTGCGCCACGCCTGCCACTCTTTTTCCAGTAGCGCAATCAACTCCGGCTTGAAGGTCGCAAGCCCGTTGGTAAGGTTCGGTTCATTCACCACGCAGAGCCAGCCTAGTGCGGGTTCATCCTTCCAGGCAAGCTGGGTGTAGGGATTGACGTGTGTGAGTAGGGTTCGAGCAAAGTCTTTCCAGTTGCCAAAGGCGGTATCTGAAACGAGCACTGCCGCCTTGAAATCTCCCAGCGAGAGGGTATCGGGCACCGGGCGTGAGACAAACAGATCGGTCTTGATGTAGAGACCGCGCTTCTTGAGTGCCGCGATTAAGTAGTCGAGCTTGTCTAGAGATGCAGCATTGACCGCTTCTCCATCATAGTGGTGGATACGAACACTATTATAGCCTAAGCGTCCCAGGCGCTCGGCGAGCTTATCCGCATCGGGCTTCTCTAGATAGTTTGCACCAAAGCATAGATTGACCCCCCAGAAACGCTGCGGCTTGAGGCCTTTTTCAAAGCTGAAGTGCCCCCCGCTGACCACAACACGGCCGTACTTTCCGGCTGGAGCATCTAGGAGAGTCGAGAAGTCCAGAACACTCCCGGGCGTGATCTCCGCACTCGTTTCTTCCAAGGGAATCCAGTCGTCGCCCGCGATGATCGTGACGGGTTCTTCTCGTATGAGCGCGAGGGGGGCCGGAAACGACACGAGTGTTTCGAATGTCTCCGTCTGCCCCGCTTTCCAGAGGCGACCACCCGGCTCAGGGGATTGTTTTCCAAAGCGTAGCTCAAGCTCCTGGGCTTTAAAAGCACGGTTGTCCTGAAGCAGAAGAGGCTGATCTTTTGTCTCCGCAGAGAGAGTGGCTCCCCGTCGCGTCAGGACAATCCCTCCTTCCCCCGCAATCAAATTCGCCTGCTTCGGGGTGTTTTCCTCAACGATCACTTCCCGCGTTCCCAGAATTACTTTTGCCTGAGTCCACTCCTCAATCGTACTCAGCAAAGCCAGATGGGCACTATTTACTTTTATATCTTTATTCGGTGTGAGCGTGTACTTGAGGCGCAGATTCCGATCTGAGACAGCTTCCAGAGCCGCCTCAAATGTCACAGCCACGGTGGCATTTGCACTTCGTGCTCGGATGCGTGCCATGCCAATGCCAGGGGCTGCGGTGGCGGTGCGGAACTGCCACATACTCTCGAAAATCCCAGGACGGACAGTTGCATAGACACGCTGGCTGCCGGCAAAGCGAACGGTGACGGTGCCTGCTCGATCCAGGGTCGCGATCAGGCGCTGCGGGGGCTGTGCACTCGCCGGGCTAGAAAGCCAGCACAAGACACATAAGAAATAGATCAAAACCTGCCTCATGTGCATAAAAAGCTAATCCTCTGGTACACTTCGTTCTACATGAGAACGCAGAAAACCTTCTTGGTGCCTGTGGACTTCGCCTACAGCTCTCTGGTGGGAACCGAAAGCCGTAACGTAAACGTATACAGTGCTGTCTTCAATGGGACAGTGAAATTTAAACACAGGATGAATTCGATCATGAAACAATGGATGCTGCGGCTGGCGGCCGCTTTTTCAATGGCACTTGCTTTGAGTGTGGGGAGCCCTTCCGCACTGGCTCAGGGACAGCCCCCGGCTGGGGGACAGCCCAGCGCGGCGGAGATGAAGGAAATGCAGGATTTCCAGGCAAAGACCGCTACCATCCAGAAAAAATACATGCCGCAGCTGGATACGATCCAAAAAAAGTACAAGCCACAGTTGGATGCTATCGAGAAGAAGTACGGACTAACTAAGTATAAGACGCAGCAAGATGCCTTTATGAAGGAAGCCAAAGCGATGAAACCCGCGGATCAGCAGGGGCCAAAGGGAATGGCACTCCAAAAGAAAATGGCAGCGCTCCAGACCAAAGCCAAGGCGGATCCGAACGTGAAAAAGGCCGAAACCGAGGCGAAGCCAATCACGAAAAAGATGTTCGCGGAGATGAAGCCCCTTGCGAAGAAATTTGGAGACGAAATTCTCGCGATTGCTCCCGCCAAGATGAAGCCCATGGTCAAGCAAACGATCGACAATCAGATGAAGACACTTGGTGGCTAGAGCCGCTTAGCTAAGACACAAAAGCCAGGAGCCTTAGCTTCTGGCTTTTTTTGTGGCGAGTGCCGCTGAGATCAAGCCCGCAAAGAGTGGCTGCGCCCGGTTGGGACGACTCTTAAACTCCGGATGGAACTGAACTCCCACAAAGAACGGATGGTTGGGTAGCTCGACAATCTCCACGAGGTTCTTCTCTTTGTTGACTCCCGAGCAAACAAGACCAGCTGTGGTAAGACGCTCACGGTAGTCGTTGTTGAACTCGTAGCGGTGGCGGTGACGCTCCTGGATAAAAGTCTTACCGTAGAGCTGTGCCGCCAGACTTCCCTCAGAGAGATGGCAGTCCCAGAGCCCTAGACGCATAGTCGCGCCCTTGTCCTCGATGCGGTACTGGTCGTGCATCAAGTGGATTACCGGATGCGAGGTCTTCTCGTCCATCTCCGTGGAGTTGGCACCGGTGAGATTGCAGACATTACGGGCGAACTCAATCACGGCCATCTGCATGCCTAAACAAATGCCGAAATAGGGGATCGCATTCTCACGGGCATAGCGCACGGCTTCGATCTTGCCCTCGATTCCCCGCGCACCAAAGCCGGGGCAGACGACAATCGCATCGCTGTCGCGGAACCGCCCAATCACGTCAACGCCCTGATCTTCTAGCGCCTCGGAGTCTACCCAGTCCAGCTCAACATGGCAGTTGTGGGCGATTCCCGCATGCTTGAGGCTCTCCGCGATAGAGATGTAGGCATCCCCGTTCTGGACATACTTGCCGACGACCGCTACTTTGACCGTGTGTTCCGGGTGAAGGACGCGCTGAACAATGGTCTTCCACTCATCAAGATTGGCTTCGGTCTGAGGGAGACCCAGACGGCGGGTGACGAGGCTAGCAAAGCCCTCTTCCTCATAGATAACCGGTATTTCGTAGATCGTCTCGACATCCCGTGCGGAGATAACGGCTTCGGCATCCACGTCGCAAAAGAGCGCGATCTTCTCGCGGTGCTCTGCGGAGAGGCCCTCTTTAACGCGGCAGACCAGAACATCTGGCGCGATACCGACCTCACGCAGACGAACCACGGAGTGCTGGGTGGGCTTGGTCTTGATCTCGTTCCAGGGGCCGACACTGGGAATCAGCGTGACATGAACAAAGAGGACGTTACCCGGGCCGGCATCGCGCTTCATCTGGCGGATCGCCTCTAGAAAGGGCAGCCCTTCGATATCACCCACCGTGCCACCGACCTCCGCCAGAACCACATCCGCGCCCGTGGATTTCCCCAGGGCAACAATGCGCTCCTTGATCTCGTTGGTGATGTGGGGGATCACCTGAACAGTTCCGCCCAGATAGTCGCCGCGCCGCTCCTTGGCAATCACTGCCCCATAGACGACGCCCGTTGTCACGCTGGCGGAGCGGCTCAGGCTGATGTCCACAAACCGCTCGTAGTGCCCCAGATCTAGATCCGTCTCCGCGCCATCGTCGGTGACAAAGACCTCGCCGTGCTGAAAGGGGTTCATCGTTCCCGCATCCACATTGATGTAGGGATCAAGCTTCATCAGCGTGACCTGAAAGCCCCGGTTTCGTAGCAAACGCCCCAGTGCGGCTGAGGTGATGCCCTTGCCGATAGAGCTGACGACGCCGCCAGTGACGAAGATATACTTGGTGGTTTTTTGGGGGGTAAGTTCGGTGAGCATGGCAATAAAATACGGGCCGCATGGGGGCGGCCCGTGCCACAGTATACCATGCATCAGACGGCAACGACTGGTACAATGGCATTGAACTCGTTTGTGAGGAAGGAATGGAAGAAGACATGGCAGGCGTTATAAAATCATCGTTTGGCAAGCTCAAGAGTGGAGTCGCGGTAGATCTCTACACTCTGACGAACAAGAATGGTCTTGTTGCAAAGATTATGACTTTTGGGGCAACTCTTACTGAGCTCCACACACCCGACAAAGACGGCAAAATGGCCAATATTTGCCTGGGGTTTGACAGTGTCGAGAAGTACGAGAAGGGGCACCCCTACATGGGATCCACGGTCGGACGGTACTGCAACCGCATCGGTAAGGGGCGCTTCACCCTGGGGGGAAAGACCTACAAGCTCGCGACCAACAACCCGCCTAACCACTTGCACGGTGGTGGCCCGAAGGCGTGGGATAAAGTGATCTGGAAGGCTCAGATTGTCGCACGGCCCGATGGCCCGGCGGTGCAGTTTACCTACTTCAGCAAAGACGGCGAAGAAGGCTACCCCGGCAACGTGAACGCCTCTGTGATCTACACCCTGACCGAAGCCAATACCGTCAAGATGGAGTACGCTGCGACGACTGACAAGCCCTGTCCGATTAACTTAACCAACCACGCCTACTTCAATCTTAAGGGCAAGGGGACAATTCTGGACCACGAGCTCTATATAGCAGCAAAGAGCTACACGGAAGGCGATGAGGATCTCCTGCCCACGGGCAAGATCTTGCCCGTGGTTGACACTCCCTACGATTTCTTCGCTCAGCCTGCCATTGTCGGTGACCGACTACTAGCAGCAGGAGGGAAAGAGCCCAATATCGGCTATGACCTGAACTATGTTCTCCTGCCTGGAGCCAAGGGCTACGCGACTGTCGCACGTCTCTCAGAAGCTACCACGGGCCGCCTCCTAGAGATCCGCACCGACCAGCCCGGCTTGCAGTTCTACACGGGCAACTTCCTGGATGGGACACTCACGGGTAAGGGCGGCTGGAAGTATGTTCAGTACTCCGGCATCTGTCTGGAGACGCAGCGCTTCCCAGACTCCCCGAACCATAAGAACTTCCCCAATACCATCCTGATGCCCGGCCAGACGTATCGCACCAGAACCGAGTACGCTCTGCTGGTGAAGTAACTGATTATGCAAACTATTGCTGGGATCATGACCCGTCCTGTCGTGACGATTTTGGAAAACGCCACGTTGCGGGAGGCTGCGGCGTTGCTCTCGGAGAAACAGATCAGTGGCGCTCCTGTGGTAGATGCTCAGGGCAACCTGGTGGGCATTCTCTCCGAGTCCGACTTACTGAACGAGGGGCGCAAGCGGGCAGCGCTTCCTCGGACGGCGGCCTTCGGGGTTTTTGTGGCCTCAGAGGAGGTGCTACAGCGCCTCTACCACGCTGGAGCGGACCTCAGTGTCCGCTCCGTGATGTCCACCAATCTCCAGACGGCAACGGAGGACACTACCGTTATCGAAGCAACTCGTACCATGATCAGCAAGAAGATCAACCGCCTGCCCGTTATTGATTCCACAGGCACGCTCGTGGGCATCGTGACGCGTGAGGATCTCCTTAAAGCCGTATTTTCTCTATGAGTGTCGCGGAGATTTTTCAGACCATGGACTATGGCCCTGCGCCTGAGAGTGCGGCACCGGCGCAGGAGTGGCTTGCAACGCACACCGAGGAGTTCGGGCACTTTATCGGCGGTGCGTGGACGGTAGCGGCTTCGCATTTTCCCAGTACGAACCCCGCCAACGGTAATGTACTGGCTCAGATTGGTCAAGGCACCGACACCGATATCGCGGCTGCCGTCGCTGCGGCAAGCGCGGCACTCGCTGGCTGGAAAGCACAGGGGGGGGCACAGCGGGCACGCTTCCTCTACGCGCTGGCGCGGCAGGTGCAGAAACACGCCCGGCTCTTTGCAGTGCTGGAGACGCTTGATAATGGCAAGCCGATCCGCGAGACGCGTGATATTGACATTCCCTTAGTCATTCGGCATTTTTATCACCATGCGGGCTGGGCGACCCTGCTAGAGACTGAGTACCCCGGCTACGAGGCGGTGGGGGTCTGCGGCCAGATCATTCCGTGGAATTTTCCGCTGCTCATGCTCTCGTGGAAGATAGCTCCGGCGCTGGCCGCGGGCTGCACCGTCGTGCTGAAACCCGCTGAGTTTACGTCACTGACGGGCCTCCTCTTTGCCCAGATTTGCCAGGAGATCGGGCTCCCACCGGGCGTTGTGAATATCGTCACCGGCGATGGTGCCACGGGCGCGGCGCTGGTCGCTCATCCTGAGGTGAACAAGATCGCTTTCACGGGCTCCACGGAAGTCGGGCGGCAGATTCGACAGGCCACTGCAGGAACGGGCAAGAAGTTAACCCTGGAGCTGGGCGGAAAGTCCCCGTTTATTGTCTTTGAGGACGCCGACCTAGACGCCGCTGTTGAGGGGGTCGTGGATGCGATCTGGTTCAACCAAGGCCAGGTCTGCTGCGCCGGAAGCCGTCTCCTTGTCCAGGAAAGTATCGAGGAGCGCTTTCTTGCCAAGCTCAAGCGGCGCATGGAGACGCTGCGTGTCGGTGATCCGCTGGATAAAGTGACCGATATTGGGGCGATTGTCGCGCCGATCCAGCTTGTGCGCATTGACGCGCTGGTGCGAGCAGGGGTGGCAGAGGGGGCGACACTTTTCCAGCCCGCCACTTTGTGCCCGAAAGAGGGCTGTTTCTACCCTCCGACACTACTGACGGGTGTCTCGCCCGCATCTAGCGTTGTGCAGGAGGAGATCTTCGGCCCCGTGCTGGTGGCCCTGTCGTTCCGCACGCCCGCCGAAGCCGTCGCCTTGGCAAATAACACTCCCTACGGCCTGGCGGCGTCGCTCTGGTCGGAGAGTATCAACCAGTGCCTGGAAACCGCTCCCAAGCTCAAGGCGGGCACGATCTGGATCAACGGGACGAATCTCTTCGATGCCGCCGCCGGGTTTGGGGGTTATCGGGAGTCGGGCTTCGGGCGCGAGGGCGGCAAAGAGGGGCTCTGGGAGTATTTGGTTGCCCTCACCCCCAGCCCAGTTGCCCTCACCCCCAGCCCCTCTCCCAATAACAAGCCCGCTGCGCGGGTGGGAGAGGGGAGTCAGAGGGGAAATCTCGATCAAACGGCGAAGCTTTATATTGGCGGTAAGCAAGCGCGGCCCGACTCGGGCTATAGCCGCGAAGTCCACAGTTCGCAGGGCGAGATGCTTGGTCTGGTGGGCGAGGGCAACCGCAAAGATATCCGCAATGCAGTGGAGGCGGCGCGGGCGGCTTCGTCTGCCTGGGGGGGGGCAAGCGGCCACAACCGAG
The DNA here is from genome assembly GCA_031387365.1 of Armatimonas sp. Taxonomy (GTDB): domain Bacteria; phylum Armatimonadota; class Armatimonadia; order Armatimonadales; family Armatimonadaceae; genus Armatimonas. The sequence goes on from JANNDD010000330.1 coordinate 15,214, forward strand.
CGCAGATTCTGTACTATCTCGCGGAGAACTTAAGCTACCGGGCAGCAGAGTTTGCGGCACGTATCGCATTGCAGACGGGGCATGACGGTGCTTCGGAAGTGGAGGGAGCCATTGCACAGCTCTTCTTCTGGGCCGCGTGGGCAGACAAGAACGAGGGTACTGTCCATCGAACCGTACAAAAGAGTGTGGTGTTGGCGATCCCGGAGCCGCTCGGGGTGCTGGGAATCGCTTGCCCGACGGAGCAGCCACTTCTTGGGCTGATACGGTTTGTTGCGCCTGCAATCGCGCTGGGCAATGCTGTGATTGTCGCTCCCTCGGAGACACATCCTCTCTCCGCCACAGATTTCTACCAAGTCCTCGAAACGAGCGATGTCCCGGGAGGTGTGGTCAATCTTGTCACGGGTGAGCGTGACACCTTGATGAAGACCCTGGCATAACACGATGATGTGGACGGCATCTGGTACGTTGGGGAGAACGCGGCGCTGGTTGAGACGGCGTCGGTGGGAAATCTGAAACGAACCTGGTGCCTCAAGCCTGGTACACAGCCGCGCCACGATGTTTTTCTACGGGCTGCGACCCAGGTAAAGAATATCTGGATTCCCTACGCCGACGAGCTCCCCTGGTAGTTGGCGTAGGGTGTATCATAGGTGACCGCTCAGGCTGCCAAGTTGAAGAATGGGGCGGGTTCGTGAGTGGGCGCAGTATCGGCACCTTCTTCACCTAGAAAGCTCAGGAGCTGGTCGAGCTCGGCAACACATTTCTGCAAGGCTGCCCCCTGGTGGGCAAACGCTTCCTGGACTGCCTCTCGGCGGTTCCAGAGCACCTCAATCTCTGCTGTGATCGTCGCCTGTTCGTAGGTCTGCTGGTCTTCCAAGTGCTTGAGAGTTTGGAGGAGCGCACGTTTCTTCCAGACAACTTCACCCAATAGCACGTCGGGGTCAATCGGCGCTCTGTGCTGCAGGATCCGCTCAATGATAAGGCGCTGCCGATCCAATGGGAGGTTCTCGGGCAGCGCCGCGAGAAGCTCCAGCACCAGCTCTGGCTTTCCCGTTAGGCAGATATTGGGTGGCTCCAGCGGGAGTAGCTCATCACCGTCATCAATGCCACGCGGAACCGGCTTTTGTGCTTCGCGGCGGAGCGACGGAAGTGGTCTTGTCAGAATGTTCATGCTACTAATTTATAGATTGGGTAAATGGATGGCGAACTATCTTGTGAAAACTACCAGAATTTTCCTACCAAGAGCGGTAAAATGCCACTGTATGACCCATGCTATCTCTGCTTTCTATAAATTTGTCGCAATCTCGCCGGAGCGTGTTGAGGCAATTAAAGACAAACTGACGCCGCTAGGGGAAGAGCTTGGTGTCCAGGGACTGATCTTACTGGCCACGGAGGGCATTAATGCGACGGTCTGCGCCATGCCCGGCTCACTGGCGGCATTCAAAGCAGCACTTCTCGAGATCCCCGAGTTTGCGGGACTGAAATTTAAAGACTCGTTTGCACTAAAATCTGTTTTTCGGCGCTGGACGGTTCAAATTCGCGACGAAATTGTGACGGCGGAGCTTCCCGGTATTTTCCCTCAAAGTGATCAGCACCGGCACTTACCGCCCAAAGAGTGGCATGCGTTGTTAGAAAACGACAGCAATGTGATGGTGCTAGACACGCGCAACGACTACGAGACACGTATTGGGAAGTTTAGAGGCGCGGTAGACCCCAATATCACCAAGTTTTCTGAGTTTGCCCACTATATTGATGGCAATCCACTGCCCAAAGACAAGACCATTCTGATCTACTGCACCGGCGGAATCCGCTGTGAAAAAGCGATTCTCACGCTGGAGGAGAAAGGCTACGAGAATGTCTATCAGCTTGATGGAGGGATTTTAAACTACTTCGCCGAGTTTCCCGATGGCGGCGCATTCGACGGTGAGTGCTTCTTGTTCGATCACCGCGTGGCCGTAGATAGCAAGCTTCAGCCCAGCCAGAAATACGGCCTTTGCCCACACTGTGGCGACCCGGCCACCGAGAATTTTGACTGCGCCTACTGCAAACGCACGGGGCAAGTCTGCGTGAAATGCCATAATAAAGCGCAGGTTGGCCGGGCCTGTACGAAGAACTGCGCGTATCACATAAAGCGCTTGGCAGTTGGGGCATGATGCGCCAGGCGATACAGGTCACGCCGCCACCAGAGAGCTTTTTTACGAACTATCGTGAGGCAGATCGCGACGCGGCGCGACGGTTCTACAAAAAGCATCTTAGTCTGAATGGTCTCCATATCGCTGCGGGAGGCGTCGTGGACGATGCGGCGCTGCTGCGAACTCACTATCTGGTCTCGCATGTGCTCGCCGGACGGCCCGATGTGCTGGAGAAGATGGCAACGGTTGGGACACGGTTGATTATTATCGGAAAAGACCAGGTCTACACCGAGATGCCCGAGTACCGTAACGCCCCCAATCCCGCCTACCTGAACGAGCGCGTTCGGGGGACGGGCGGCCTCGACGTGACCAGCTTCGGTGAGGAAAACTTGCTGAACTTGCCGCTAGACCGCTACGACGACGAGAGTATCGCCGTCCATGAGTTTTGCCACACGATAGATGCGGCGCTCGGTCAGCTCGACCCGAGCTGGCGCGGAAGGCTGCGGCAGACTTATCAAAATGCTCAGGCCAAGGGGCTCTGGAAAAATACCTACGCCCTGTCGAATCCTGGCGAGTACTGGGGGGAGATTGCGCAGAGCTACTTCGACTGTAACCGGGTCAACAACTGGAACCACGGCCCGATCGGCACCCGTGAGCAGCTCCTAAAATACGACCCCAACGGCTACGCACTGGTGCACGAGGCTTTCAAGCTGAGCAAATCCAACGACTGGCGCTACACTCCCATCCGCCACCAGCCGTCGGTGATCCCGCCGCCCGCCAAGTATGCCGTCCCCGCTGTTTTTACCAAGTTCACCCTCGCGCGGGAGTTTCCCGTCGTTGGCTTGTCCCACACCAGCGACAAAGCACTTCTCAAAGTCAACGACACGATCCGAAAGCTCTTCGCCTACCGCCATGACATTCTCAAAGCCCTGATCAACGAGGGCTACTACATCGCCGTTCTGCCCAAAGGCGCAAACGAACCTGGCACCGACACCAAGCGTCTCACTGTCACTGAGACCGAGCTCGGCGCAAGCGTTGCCGTCTTTGCCCGCGTGATCGCCACTGTCGTTGGCACCCGCCCGGTCGATCCCGCCTTTGACCAGCGCCGCGACAAGCAGCAATATGAGCTCCGGGTAAAGCGCCTCGATGTGGCCTCGTTCGACGAACGCCTCAAAGCACTCCACGGCGAGCAGCGGCTAGAGAAATGGGTAGCGGGTGTGGAAGCTTACTTTGATACTCGCAAGCCCCGGAGCCGCGAGCAGCTCAAGGCTACTGACCCACCACTTTTCGCCCTAATCGAGGAAACCTTTGCCTACACCGACCACCCCGACTGGCGATTCTCCAAGTAGAAAGCGAACCATGAAGCAAAAAAATCTCTGCCTCAGCATTCTCATTGTTCTCGGATTATTCTCCAGCCTCCGTGCCTTTTGGACAGGCATTCCTCTTGTCCTCGGCCTGGATAGTGTCCCAAAAGGAACCTCGCTTTATAATCTTTTTGTCGTCGCTGGAGTCTGGCTCGCCTTCTGGTGTGCAAAGCGCATTCCGGTATTGCAGTAGTAATGCGGCCCTGAGGAAATTATGTCACTTGCCGGGTAATGAATTACACGTCTCAGGGTTACGCCATCCTATGGACGTACCAGACACTGTAGGCGCTCCGCCCCCTAGAACGTCCGCAGACCTGAGAAAGTGACAACCGATCAGGGGGCAGGAAGTTCGTGGAGTGCCTCTGAGGTGGATGGGTAAATTGGCCGCACGACGATAGAAATTTCTCCTATATGCTCCTGATGGCTATAAATCCGCTGGCCCGATTCATAGTCGATTTGCAGTTGTTTTTTCGCCGTCCAGACAAGGCGCAATCGCTCCGCACTAGTAGCCAGCACAACCCCTTCCCGTGGATTGAACGTCTCAGTGCGGCGGCGGATATTCACGCACTTGGGCGTAGGGACGGTTGCGCCGAGGTAACCGTCACCCCCAGGATAGAACTTATAAAAAGTTGCCTCATAGAGACCGTCGGGTGATGTCTTTGACAAGAAGGTAGTGAGCGACGGCGGGATAGCGGGCTCGTGAGGAAGTTGCCATAGGAGTACAGCAAAACCGATCGCTATTACAAATGGTAGTGCCCCAGTAAGCCAGTGTTTCATAGTGCAGTGTACAGGAAACAGGTCGATGAGACGCAAAGAGCCGGGGAAAACTCCCTCGGCTCATCTCTCACTCACACTCCGCAGGCCCATTTATGGGTCTTGCCGAAACAGCGGGCCGATTTATCCGCCCGTTGCTTACGCCCGTGCGACCAGTTGGCGTAGCACGTACGGCAGAATCCCGCCGTGGAGGTAGTACTCCACCTCAATCGGAGTATCAATCCGCAGGGCGCGGAAGAAGGGGGAGGACACGCCGTAACCGGACTACTTCCTCACGATTCAGGCGGAGCCGTGCAACTGTGGCGCGGCCTGTCGTCGTGATGCCGATCATCTCCGTCTGGTCAGCGTTCCAGGTGAAATGGTCTTCCCAGCGATCCTGGCGCGGGTGAAAGAGGGGAGCGAGCTGGCCCGTTGTCGGGTCGGGCGCTTCGATACCATCGTACTTTGCGCCGTTGCACCCGCCACAACAATACGCCCGGTTCTCCAGCCCATTAGAGCCGCCCCGGCTTGCGGGATAGATATGGTCAATCGCGAACGGACCGGGCGAGAACCAGTCAGGCCAGCCGCAGTACTCACAAAGTCGGTTTGCCCGCCGACGCACCTCGGCGTGTTCTTCCGTCGTGAGGCGCATCAGATTGGAAGGATGCCCAGTTTCTGCATGACAATATGTGGCGTTTCCTCGCGTAGCTGCGCCAGCTCCACCACTGCTTCCAAGCGTGTCACCTGCCAGCGCTCCATCTGCGTAAGAAGCGCAAAGCGTTCGTTGTACTCGTCGGGCGTAAGAGTCACTTCTTCGGCCTTTGCATCCAGATCCACCTTACGGCTCCAGAAGTTCTCGGGGAGTCCCTCGGAGATTAGCCGGAGCAGTTCACTCTCGCGATCTATAGCGGGCTCTTTGAACAGCACCGTCGCCATGAGCGAAGCGGCGACTTCCTCCGTCGGTCGGCCCTGCTTCTTCGCAAGAGCTTCAAGACGCCGCTGTGTGGGTTTGTCGAGCGTGATGGTCATGGGGGAATTATATCGCCAAACCGCTCAGTGGACGACATTAATCTGGTGGTAAAGTGCGTGGTAAATGTTTCTTTGTTTTAGAATTGAAATATCTCAAACTTATTCTGACTTCAAAAAAATTACAGAGTGTAGTGAGATTACGAATCATACTTGTAATCCCCAAATTCATACGTCTCTGATGGAATTGCTTAATGTAAAATGATGTCCAGAATGCTAATGCAATATCGAATGGAATAGTGTTGGATGGTGCTGAAAATGAATGAAGATTAGGGTTTTTGACACACAATAAATCTAGCAGTGTGCTACTTCCTACGTGACAAGACGAGAAAAATATTCTTCTTAAATTTAGTTTGTTAGACAGCATGTTTGCTAGTTCAATATTTGAAATTATTTCATGAGTTGTTTCTATTGAGTCAATGCTACCATGTACTGAAACATGCAAGAATCTGTAATTTGAGTAATTAAAAGATTTGATTGCATCGGAGAATTCTTCTGCATTTTTAACATATTGGTATATAGGTTTCAAACCTGCTATTCTCAAACACTTTGAAAGAGCTTCACCTTCAAATCTCTGATTGATTTCATCGCTAATTCTTAGAGATTCTATAATAAATACGTCAGGTTCACTTTCCTGAGGATTACTTGGAAGTGGTCTTGGAGTTGGCATCTCTAATTGTACCAATCCCTCTTTCTGTTTGCGAGTGCTTACAGAAGGAGGGATTGATATTTTGAAGTTACGCTCGCGCGACCAGTTGCCGTAGCACGTAGGGGAGAATCCCGCCGTGGAGGTAGTATTCCACCTCAATCGGGGTGTCTATTCGCAGGATCACGGGTTGCTCGATGACGCTGCCATCGGCCTTGGTGATCGTCAGCGTGAGCATCATGCGCGGCGTGATTCCCCCGGCCACACCGGTCAGATCAAACGTCTCCGTGCCATCGAGTCCTAGCGTGGCGGCGCTGATGCCCTCGGGGAACTGGCAGGGGAGGACGCCCATTCCCACGAGGTTGCTGCGGTGGATGCGCTCGAAGCTCTGCGCGATCACGGCTTTCACGCCCTGGAGCGCCGTGCCCTTGGCCGCCCAGTCGCGGCTGGAGCCGGTGCCGTACTCCTGACCGGCCAGAATCACCAGCGGGACACTGGCGGCCTTGTACTCCATCGCCGCATCGTAGATCGCTACCGGCTCGCCCACGCCGTTGATTTTTGTGACACCGCCCTCGACACCCGGCACCATTAGGTTTTTAATGCGCACATTGGCGAAGGTGCCGCGCACCATCACCCGGTCGTTGCCACGGCGCGAGCCGTAGCTGTTGAAGTCCGTGGCCTCGACACCGTGCTCCACTAAGTACCGACCGGCAGGGGAGCTGGCCTTGATCGCCCCGGCGGGAGAGATATGGTCCGTCGTCACCGAGTCGCCCAGAATGGCGAGGGGACGTGCGCCCCGCACATCGGCGGCGACACCGGCATCCGGGCCGAAGTTCTCAAAGTACGGCGGGTGCTGGATGTAGGTCGAGTTGTCGTCCCAGGCATAGAGATCGCCCGTGCTGGAGCTAATCTCCTGCCAGAGCGGGTTCTGCTCCGCAAAGCCCGCGTAGAGTTTTTGGAAGACAGCGGGGTCCTCGGCGGAGCCAATCAGCGCGGCGACTTCTTGCGGCGTCGGCCAGATGTCCTTAAGGTAGACTGGGGTGCCATCGCTGCCCGTGCCGACGGGAGCTGTTGTGAGATCAATTGTGACGGAACCAGCAAGTGCGTAGGCCACGACCAGCGGCGGGGACATCAGGAAGTTCGCTTTCACGTTCTGGTGCACACGCGCCTCGAAGTTGCGGTTCCCCGAGAGAACGGCGGCTACAGTGAGGTTGTTCTCGACTACGGTCTTCTCGATTGAGGCATCCAGCGGGCCGGAGTTGCCGATACAGGTCGTGCAGCCGTAGCCCACGGTCTGGAAGCCCAGCGTGTCTAAATAGCCCTGTAGCCCAGTCTTGGTTAAGTAGTCGGTCACGACACGAGAGCCGGGCCCCAGCGACGTTTTCACAGTCTCGCGGACGGTCAGGCCCTTCTCGACAGCCTTCTTCGCCACCAAGCCCGCCGCCAGCATGACGCTCGGGTTGGACGTGTTGGTGCAGCTCGTGATCGCCGCAATCACCACATCGCCGTTGGAGAGCGACTCCATCTCCAGCTTGCGGTCGGAGGCAGGGGAGCCTGCCATGGGGAGGATCTTGAACTTCATGTTCTCCGCGACTAAGTCCGCGAACTTCTCTTTTACGTCAGTGAGCGCGATACGATCCTGGGGACGCTTCGGCCCCGCGACACTGGGAACAACCGTGCTGAGGTCCAGTGTGAGCAGCTGGCTGTACTCCAGTGCACCGGCGGCGGGCATTCCGAACAGGCCCTGAGCCTTGAAGTACTGGCGGAACGCGTCCACCTGGTCTTCGGTGCGGCCCGTATTGGTGAGGTAGCGGCAGGACTCTTCATCCACCGGGAAGAAGCCCATGGTCGCGCCGTACTCGGGGGCCATGTTGGCGATGGTCGCTCTATCGGTCAGGCTCAGCGACGCGGCGCCTTCGCCATGGAACTCGACGAACTTGCCGACGACTTTTGCGGCACGTAGCAGCTCGGTCAGAGTGAGAACCAAGTCGGTCGCCGTCACGCCGGGCGTCAGCGAGCCCGTAAGAGTGACACCGACCACATCCGGGGTCAGGAAGTAGACCGGCTGGCCCAGCATCCCCGCCTCGGCCTCGATCCCACCGACGCCCCAGCCGACAATGCCAAGGCCGTTGATCATGGTCGTGTGCGAGTCGGTTCCCACCAGCGTGTCCGGGTAGAAGATGCCCTCGCCATCCACTAACACACCCTTGGCAAGATACTCCAAGTTCACTTGGTGCACGATCCCGATGCCGGGCGGCACGACACTAAACGTATCAAACGCCTGCATGCCCCACTTCAGGAACTGGTAGCGCTGCTCGTTGCGGGCAAACTCAATCTCCATGTTCTTCTGAAGCGCATCGCCGCTCTCACTCACATCCACTTGAATGGAGTGATCTACCACTAAGTCAACCGGCACCAGTGGTTCGATAATCTTCGGGTTCTTGCCTAGCTTGGCGGCGGCATCGCGCATCGCGGCGAGGTCAACGAGAAGCGGCACGCCCGTGAAGTCCTGAAGCACGACGCGGGCCACCACAAAGGGAATCTCCGCAGTACGCTCCTCATTAGCTGTCCAGTTGGCCAGTGTCTTGACATCAGCATCGGCCACGCGCACGCCATCGCAGTTGCGCAGTACTGACTCCAATACAATTCGGATCGAGACCGGCAGCTTTGACACAGGCCCGATTCCGAGTTTTTCCAGCTCCGGCAACGAGCAATACTTGCCGGTCTTCCCCCCGGCGTAGGTAAACTCACGAATCACATCAAACATTGATTTTCTTTCCCGGGCGCATAAAGAGGCCCGCTGTTGCAGCAAGGAGGCTAAAGTCCCCTGATTTTGCTTTTCTTGGTTGTATTGTACCTGGTTCTATGTTATGCTTCCAATGAATTGATTTTATAGAATGGATGTGTTTAGTGTATGGAACTGCGACAACTCGAAGCCTTTATAACCGTAGCGCGTCGGGAGAGCTTTACACGGGCGGCGGCAGAGCTACACCTGACGCAGCCTGCCGTCACACGACAGATTGCGGCGCTGGAGGTGGAGCTGCAGGCACTGCTCTTTGACCGCTTGGGTAAGAGAATCCAGCTCACAGGAGCGGGGGAGACGCTCTTGGGTTATGCGGAGCATATCCTCCGCCTCACCGACGAAGCCCGGGAGGCGCTCGAGGAGCTGACGGCGGGACGAGCGGGGCGTATCGCGATTGGTGCAGCGAGCACGCTGGCGACCTATGTACTGCCGCCCTTGCTCACGCAGTTTCGCCAAGAGCACCCCGGGATCGAACTCTCTCTACGAACGGGGCTCTCGGCGCGGGTGCGCGAGCTGGTGCTCAGTGGCGTAGTAGACATCGGGCTGGTGACGACCGAGGGGGAGCCGACGCAGCAAGACGGGGTTCTTACATCCGAGTCGCTCGGCGTCTACGAGACCGTGCTGGCGGTTCCACCAGGCCACGTGCTTGCCACGCAGCTCACCACGACGGTTGCTGAACTGTCGGGCGAGCCGCTTCTTGCGATGACAACAGGAACCAACCTACGAACCTACGCCGAGCACATTCTCGCCGATGCGGGTGTTGCCGCCAGAGTTGCCATGGAGCTAGACTCCGTCGAGGCGATCAAGCGTATGGTCGAGGCCGGACTCGGAATCTCGTTGCTTCCGCGTGTTGCAGTGGCTTCTGAAGTGGCAGCGGGGCGGCTCGTCGCCCTGACCCTCACCGGAGTCCCGCTCCCGGAGCGCCATATCGTGCTCTTGCGCCGCCGGGACAAGCACCAAAGCGGCCCCCTCGCCGCGTTTTTAGCACTATTGCGTCAGTAGAGGTCTGACATATGCTTCGCCAGCCTGGCACGAAAAAGAGGAAATCGTGAATTCCGTCCAGAATAGCAGTTACAGAAATGATAATGCTACCTTTGCTCGTCGCCCTAGTCATGCCGGGGGCATTCGGTTCGGTCACGCTCGAATCCCCCGGCGGGGGCGCACAGCTCGATCTCCCGACCGTGGAGGCGATGACACTGACCGCAAGCCCCTCGGACGGTCCCGCCCAGATGAAGACCTGGAAAGGCGAGGAGGCCGTCGGCGGCAAGAAGCTGAGCTGCACCATTCGGGCCGCGATGCCGGGGATCACCGACGCCAACCGGCGCCTCTTCGACCAGAGCGTCGAGGGGATGGAGAAAGAGGCGCAGAGGGACGGTGGAGACAGCCTGATCGTCGAAAAAAACGGCTTCAAGGTCAGGCTGAGCGCTCGGTACTTCACGGGAGGGGGCGTGTTCTTTGCCGAGTCGGCGAGGGGGCCGATTCCCTACTACCGTGCCATCGTCGCCGAGAAAGGCCAGGAAGAACGGGCGAAGGAAATGCTTCTCGGAGCGACCTTCCGTGACAACGGAAGCGGCTGGCGCAAAGTGTACGAGAGCGGCTTTCCGACCGGCTGGACATACAGCTTCGCAGGCATAGACATTTCAATTCCGCGTCCCCAGGCGTTCGAGAAACTCACCGCCGAAAAGACACGGGACGGCATCGACGGCACGGTCTACTACACCTTCTATGGCGACGGTGGCGCGAGCTCGTGGGGTGTTTCTGATCTGTACGGCGCGAAGCGGGAGACGGTCGAGGAGCTGGCCCGGCGGCCTCTCCCCCGTGCGGTAGATTACTCACCCTCTCCCCGTATTGCCCGCGTCGACGTCGTGGATTGGCGAGGCCAGAAGCTGCTGCGCCAGAGCGGCGTCTACGGCAACGGGCAGTTCGAGCGCGACTGGATGTCCTTCACTCTGCGCGATGGCAATCTCCGCCTGCACACTGCCTCTCTGACCAAAGACAAAAAGGCGACGTGGCCCGCAACTCCCTTCCCCGTCGAGGCGGCGGGCGACCCGCTGAAGGGCGAGATCTGGGCCATGCCAGCGGGCACCTACGCCCGGACGATCAACTTGGGCGGCGAGGCGAAGTTCTCCTACACGCTCTACGGCGCGTACGCTCCCGAGGCGAAGGACGACGTCTTCACGCTCTCCGACGAGCGATATCTCGACGCCCGCGTCCACGTCCGCAGCGCTGCCCGCAAGACGTTCGAGGGCCTGAATCTGGACGGCGGGCGTTTCGTGGCAAATGAACACGAAAAATGGAACAAGCCGATCGACTACCAGTGGAAGTGCGAGGGCAAGTCGTGGTGGGTCTCTCTACGGGAACTCAGCGCCGACAACCAGGGCAACCCGGTCGTCTACCGAACCGAGGTCGTCGGTACGGAGCAGGGCGGCGAGCCGTTCGCGATGCGTCTGTGGGCCGTGGACACCGATCTGAACGCGTCAATGTTTCGCGACGCCGTTCTCTCGTGCAAGGGCGCAGACGGCCAGCCGCTCTTCAAGGAATACCCCGCCGGAACCGCCGGCGCGGAGTACATTCTTCCCCGCCACAAGCTGCGCTTCCCGATGACCCCCTCCGTGAGCACCATCGCCGCACGCCTGGGCGCGGGCAACCTCCTGCTCTCCGGGTACCCCCTGCCCGACGGCGTGCGGGTGGTGCCGAGCCTCGATGCCTTCACGGAAAAGGGCGCGAAGCTCTTCCCGCATATTGGTTTGGTGCTGGGAGCCCTCTTCCCCGACACGAAGCCGAGCAAGGAACAGAAGTTCAAGCTGACGCGCGGCGGCAAGGAAGTAACTCAGAAACTGCGGCGCGAGTATAAGAATAGGCAAGGAAAGGACGTTGTCGTGACGGCCTTCGAGCTGGAGCCGTGGGCCTACATCACCATCATTCAGCAGAAAGGCCAGCCCGAGTCGTGGCGCGCGGCCTTTGGGCTGGACAAACCGTAGAGAACCGAGCTCAGCATTGCCGTTTCCTGCGCTAGCGGCTCAACAACCAATAGAGCCGTGCCACCGACGCATTGTCCATGAGAGTTTTTCGAGTTTGCTGGCGATTTGGTTCGATCCGCCATTTTGTCCAGTGGCCCCCATCTGAGTCTCGCAAGTGTGTCCAGGCGAAGTTGCCGCAGGCTTCGGCGCGGGCACGTAGATACGGAGCTTTTGTTTCCCCATGCAGCGCTAAAAAAGCCTCTACAAGCAGATGTGAGAAGTTAGCTTCGTCACGGAAGGCTTGTGTACTTGGTTCGACAAACACTTTTTCACTGGCGATGGCGATCCGATTCGCTTCCGTGAGATAGTGCTTCTCGTTAGTACCTTTCCACAAACTAAGGTTTGTGCGGAGCATGAGTGCAGCATTGTAGGTCCACTTTGTACGCTCCATTTTGCCACCGAGATCACAGTTGTCGAAGAACAGACCATCGGAATCTTGTAAACGGACGTTTGTCCAGTCGGTGATGCGCTGTGCCCAGGCAGTATAGTAGCGCGGATTGAGGTGCTGCCCAACCGCGAGCGCTGCCATTGCACTGGGCCCATTCGAACAGGTGTTCTTACTTTTTCGATCCTCGCGCCAGTAGATTCCGCCACCGAGCTTCTCGTCCCAGCCGGAGAGCACAAAGCGCAGCGCCTCAACGGCGCGCAGGAGATACTTTCGCTCGCCGGTTTTCTCGTAGGCCTCCACAAAAGTCAGCACCATCCACGCATTGTCGTCGTAGTATTTGTCGGAGTTACCTGGGGACGACAGATAGGCATCGTAGCCGGGGACGGGAGCATTGGTGTCCCAGTA
>JANNDD010000342.1:0-3043 GCA_031387365.1 Armatimonas sp.
TGCGAGGCGTGATCGCGCTCCAAGTGCATGGCATTGGGGCAAGCAAGAAAGCGCCGGGCGAGGAAGTGCGCTGGCGGAACCTACGGATCAAGAACTTGGATAAACCATGATTAATACCATGCGCCCTCTGATTTGGGTGACGCCCGCAGACCGTGCGCTGATCCTGGCGAAGATCGCGGCGCAGCCCTGGGCAAAAGCGCACTTCGCGGCCATCCAAGAGCGGGTCAAGAGCGATGTGGAGCAACACCAGCGCGACCGGGATGCCTATCTGCACGGCTTTCCGCTGATCCCAAGCCCCGCAGGCCCAATCGCCCACCCCACGTTTGCCTACCAAGGAGCCAATGGTGTGCGAACCAACATGGCAGCGCGGCAGAAGCTCATGCATTTTTCTCAAGTGGGCATTGACTGCGGCGTGCTGTATTTTTTGACTGAGGACAAGTCCTACGCTGCTTGCGCCGCCGATATCTTAAATGTCTTCACCGAGGCCATGGTGCAGCTCAAGCCCTCAGAGTCCGTGGGCAACGGCGGCTATCTCTACCCTAACGATCACCTGCTGGAGGCGCGGATTCTCGGCTCCCAGATTCCGCTGATCTATGATTTTGTGGCCAGCTATCTTAAAGCAGGAGCCACGGTCTACGACCTAGCGGCGCGAAAGCCACAGAGTTTTAATTTTGAAAATGCGCAGACCGTTTTTCGCCGCTACGCACGGCTCGCCATTGACCATGGGCTGGTCAATAACAACTGGCCCGTGCTGGAGATGCCGTCGCTCGCGCACAATGTCCTTGCCCTCGACGACCCTGCGGAGCGAGCTCGCTTGCTGGCCTTTGTGACGTCGGAGAACACGCCGCACCAGGACTCGCTCAAGAAAGTAGTGGGGCACTTTGCCAGGCCCGGCGAGATCTGGCCGGAGTCGTTCCAGTATTCTGGAGGGGTCTCGGCGCTGGCAACCTACCTGGTGGCCCTGATGGAGCGCCAGGGGCAGGCCGATGCTCTCACGGCGAACTATGCCAATATCCCACTCTCGCTGGCGCGGCTTCAGGAGCTACGTTTTCCCAACGGCAAGTACATTCGCTTCGGAGATGGGCCGCGCAATGCCAGCCCACACTACCGGCAGTTCGAGATCGCCTACGCACTAGGCCAGCGTCTGGGAGATACCCGGCTGCAAGCGCTCTTTGGGGGGCTGATCCAGGCAGGAGTTGAGAGTAAGGAGTACGACCGGTCAAAGCCCGAGGGGCACAGCGGCGGCCCCAACTCCTACTTTGCCCCGCTTCCTCTCCTCTGGTTCGCTCCAGAGGTTAGGGGCGAACCAACACCGCGCCCCTCGAAGACGACGGACACGCTTCCCTTTGTGGGGGCGGTTCTGCAGCGCAATCTCTCGCCGACAAAGAGTGCGAAAGATGCCCTGATGGCCGTGGTGAGTGGCGGCTCCCATGTGCATGGGCACGCATCGGGGATGGCGCTGGAGCTCTACGGCAAGGGGCAGGTTCTCGGGACGAACGCGGGCAAGGGGGAGTACACCACCGATGAGCACGAGAACTATCGGCGCTTGTTTGCCGCCTACAACACTGTGATCGTCAACGGCGCAAGCCAGGGCTCCGGCGGCTGGGTGGGGCTGGGGACGCAGATCGTACAGACCGTCGCGCTAGAGCCCGCGCTTGGAAAGTCTCCGCTCTCACCGTCATGCTCTTTCTCACTGACACGCTTCACCGACGACAAGAGCCCCGGCGCGAAGGCCACACAGGAGCGGCTGGTGGTGCTCGTGCGAACGTCACCGACTACGGGCTACTATGTGGATATCTTTCGCTCCCGCGCCCTGCCGGACACCCCAGAGCAGTTCCACGACTACGTCTACCACAACCTCGGGGAGGGAGTGGAGCTGACGGCGGAGCAACCCGGGCTGATGCTCCGCGCCGCACCGGAGCGGTTCCGTCCGATCCCGGGTGCCGTCTGGAAGCAGAATGGAAAGTACCTCTGGCCGGGCTGGCATGTCTTTCAGAAATCGCAGGCATCAGAACCGTTCGCCGGTAGCGTCCAAGCGCACTTTTACGCAAAGTCGCTCCCCGGAATGCGGCTCTTTCTGCCCGGCACACCTGGTCGCGAGTACGCCCATGCCCTCGCCCCGGCCACAAAAGAGGCTCCTGAACCCTACGACATGGCTCTCACCCCCGTACTCGTCGTCCGGCAGCGCGGCCCTGCCTGGGAGAAGCCCTTCGCCGCTGTCTTTGAGCCGCTGGAGCGCGGGGAGAGCAAGGGAAGTGTCGTCTCGGTTATGCCGCTCACCGACGAAAAAGGGCTGGCGGGGCTGACGGTGGTGAGCCAAATTTCGGGGCAGAAGCTCACCCAACATGTTCTCGTACGCTCCTGCACTCTCCCCAAGTTGGAACTGGAGCTGACCGGAGCACTTGGCATTGTCACCATCCGAGAAAATAACGCGGCGACACTCTACCTGGGCGAGGGAACGCTGCTGCGCTATCAAAAGAACCGGCTCACGACACCCGGTGAGCGAAAGGGCTAGCCCATGATCTACGATGTGGTTGTTTACGGTGATTCTTGTGGGGCGGTCACGGCGGCGGTCGCAGCCAAGCGCGATGGTCGCTCGGTGATCTTGGTCAACCCGACGAGATTTCTCGGTGGCATGTGCGCCAGCGGCCTTGGCGCGACGGACTTTCTGGGACAGCGTGCCTCTTTCGGAGGAATCGCCTCAGAGTTCTACGACTTGGTTGCCGCCGCTTACGGAACCAGCTATGTCCGTAGCTTCGAGCCACATGTGGGCCAGCAGGCGTTTGAAAAACTCATCGCTGATGCGGGCGTGCCGGTGGTCTACAACGAGAGGCTAGACCGACGGCCCGGCAAAGGGGTCAAGAAAAAAGGGCGGCGCATTGAGGCCATCACGACACTCAGCGGCAAGACCTACCAGGGCAAGATGTTCATTGATGCCACCTATGTCGGCGACTTAATGGCGGCGGCGGGCGTGCGCTACACGGTGGGCCGTGAGCCGGAGAGCCAGTACGGCGAGGACATGTCGGGCGTGCGCCGTGGTGAC
>JANNDD010000350.1:0-3672 GCA_031387365.1 Armatimonas sp.
CATCGTGGCCCGTGTAGACCCAGTAGCCAAACTCGCCGCGCACGGAGAGAATCTCGCCAAAGAACCCCGAGTCAATGAGATTTTTGAGCTTCACCAGCCCTGGCAAAAAGAGCTTGTCCTGCACGACCCCTTGCTTGACCCCCGCCTTCTTGGCGGCCTCGTAGAGGGCATACGCCTCCTGGGTGGTCGTCCCCGACGGTTTCTCGCAGTAGATATGCTTACCCGCCGCGATGGCTTTCATCACCGCAGGAGCGCGCAGCTGCGTGAGCTGGGCATCAAAGTAGATAGGGTAGGCGGGATCAGCTAAGACCCCCTCAAGATCGGTGGTGTACTTCACGCCCCCGGCACGCGCCGCCAGCGCCGCGAGCTTTTTCTCGTTGCGCCCCACCAGAATCGGGTCGGGGACAATGCTCTCCCCATCGCCGATTTTGACGCCGCCCTGGTCGCGAATGGCCACGATCGAGCGCAGCAAGTGCTGGTTGGTTCCCATGCGCCCCGTGACGCCGTTCATGATCACACCGATCTGCATACAAAAACCCTTCGTTTCAAAAGAATAACTAATGATTGTATCGCAGACGGGGAGTGAATTTAAGCAACCGGTTTATAAACCCAATCAGAGTTCCAGCAAGTAGACTCGACTCTCCATAGAGTGTCCTCTCTGACTGGACAACAGAACGCGTTTACCATCAGGCGACCAGGAGAGAATCCGCGAAAAAGAGTCGCCGTCAGGGATATTGGAAACGTCATCGGTTGCCAGGCATCGCGATTTTTTCCCATCGCGGGAAACCAGCCAGAACTCCCGGTGTGCCCGAGGCAGTGAGTGATGAAACAGTGCTTCCCAGAAATTCTGATCCGAGATTTGTTTGTTCTGCATTGTCAGGATCATGAAACGGTTCTTTGTATCGTAGCTCAAAACCTCATCAGTGACGGAGGAAGCTGAGGGATACTGGTATTGGTCAGGGAGGGCTTCACAGGCATCAAAAGAATCGGGACGGCAGAGGACAATGGCATCCAGAAACCCCTTGTAAGCCAGATGTCCGTCGGACAGTATCTTCTCCGGCTCGTAACGAATGCGCCGCGACGAGACTCTCTTCCCTGAAAGATCATGTCTATCCAACCACTTCTGGTAGCTCGCATCCGCACCAGAAACACCTCGGTAGTTACACCAGAACACATACCAGCCGCTGCTGTCGGGGAGCCAGAAGGTCTTTCGGTCGTAGCGCTCTTTCTCCGTTGTGGGTGCAGGAAGCCTGCGCTTCTCGCTCCCATCGCTACGAACCAGTAGCCAACCCGTCCGCCGATCCCCTTCGTGATTGGTAATTCCCTCTTCGTGGAGGAGCCACTTTCCATCGGGTGAGGGAAGGGGGCCATTTCGGTAGGGGTCGTCGAAAACCTGGCCCCCTGTCTTGGTTAACTTAGGCATAATGGGCAAGGGGCGCTCCTTGCCCGTCGTCAGATCAACGATGCGTGGCACAATGTAAGTCGGAGCCGTGTGGCGTGTGCTGCCCACGATCACCTCGTGGTTGGAGAGCCAGTAAAGCTCCTCGTCACAGCTATCCAGCATTGGCAGTCGGCGGGCGACGCGCTCAATCTTCGGCACGGCCTGCCAGAGAGCGAGCGTGGTGGTTGCGGCGACGAAACCCAGTGCGCCCAGAAGTAGCTTTTTGCGGGTGCCCATGAGGGATTGTACCGCAAAGAAGGGCCATCTCTCCCGATTCGCAGCCATCTCCCCAGGATGCTCGCAAGCTCGCTCCGTCCCCTCTTCCCCGGTTTGCTCCTCCGTCGCGGGAAGAGGGGCGACCGAAAAGCCTCTCTTCCCGTGAGCTTGCGAACAAGAGGGGAAGAGAGGTGCCTGAGTTCTACGAAGGCGGAGAGATGGCGCGAAGCGGCGGAGAGATGGCCCCCAGAGCTGGCTACCGCCGCTTGGGAAACGCCTTGTTCGGATACGGCGGCACGACTATCTTGGGAATCGGGTTCTTCTCCAGTTCTTTCAGCAGGTGCTGGATCGCAGCATCAAGCTGGGCGTCTTTGCCGTCGTAGGTGGCGCGGGGGAGGTTGTCCACCACAATATCCGGCTCGACACCGTGGCCCTCGATCAGCCAGTTGCCCTCGGGGCCGAAGACGCCAAACTCCGCCGCGCTGGCGATTCCCCGGTCCACCAGCGTGTTCGACGACGTTAGCCAGACCTCACCGCCCCAAGTGCGAGTTCCGATCACCTTGCCGAGGCCCAAGCGCTTGAAGCCCTCGGCGAACGCCTCGCCGTCGGAGGCGGTGTTTTCATCGCAGAGCACGACGAGCTTTCCTCGGAAGGCGTACTGCATGTTCCAGGTGGGAGCGCCCACGGGAGCCTTCCAGAACATCCAGGCCTTGCGCACGAGTTTTTCCAAGATCCAGCTATCAATATTGCCGCCGTTGTTGTGACGCACATCAATAATCAAGCCGTCGCGATTGAAGACCGGGTAGAACTCCCGCTCCCACTGCGCGATATCGCCGTCGCCCATCGCCCGCAGATGGACATAGCCCAGCTTGCCCGCCCCCGCTTTTTCCACAGCCTGCCGCCGCGAGAGCTCCCAGTTACTGTAGCGCAGGTCCCACTCCTGGCCGCCGGAGATCGCCGTGACAATCACATCGTGCGCTTTGGTGGCATCGCCGCCCGGGTAGAGCCTCAGGCGCACTTGCTTGCCGGTCTGAGCGCGCAGGAGCTGCGCGGGATCGTCCACGGAGAGCGTCGGCACGCCATTGAGCTGCGCGATCACATCGCCCTCACTCGCCTCGACACCAGGTTTCAGCAGTGGCCCAAGCTTCTCGGGGAGATCCGGGTCGGTGCGCCAGAGCCGCGTAATGCGCCAGCCCCCTTTTGCCTCATCGCGCTCCCACTCCGCGCCCAGCCCCGCAACCGCGATCTGGTCCGTGCCGCCGCGCTGGTCGCCGCTGCTCACAAACGTATGGAGCACCGAGAGCTCGCCCATGAGCTGCGCCAGTACATCGGAGAGGTCGGCGCGACAGGCGATCCGTGCGGCTAGAGGGCGGTACTTCTCGCGCAGGGCTTTCCAGTCCACGCTATGCATCTTGGGATCGTAGAAGTAGTCCCGGTGGAGCCGCCAGGCCTCCTCGAACATCTGCCGCCACTCCTCTTTGGGATCTAGCGAGAAGCTCCAGCGGTCTACCAGCACAACACGGCTCTTGGCGGGATCGGGGGCCCCACTGGCATCGAAGACCAGCAGCGCATTTCCCTGTTGGATCAGAACTTTCTTGCTATCGGCGCTGAGCTCGTAGCTGCTCACATTGCTGGCAACGGGCTCCAGCTTAATGTCCTCGTTGCGAATTGCAAGAGCCACAAGGCTCGCGCCGCTGTCAGTATTTGAGAGTAAAAAGAGCTTCTTACCATCCGTCTTGAGGCCGCTGTAGTTCCCAGCGGGAACGGGCACCAGGCTCAGGCGCTTGGCAATTCCCTCAGTCACAATTTCAGGGAGTGCTGCAGCTGCATCGGCTTTCTTCTCCTCCGGCTTCTTGGGCTCCGCTTTCTTCTCCGCTTCCAGCTCATCGTCGGGGAGGAACGGCGAGCGATTGCCGGGCTGGAGGCTCAGCGCGAAGACCTGGGTTTGATTTTCGAAGTAGGGCTCAGGCTGACGCGGTCCCCACGGCGAGCCCACTTTGGAGCGAAACGAGCGG
>JANNDD010000493.1:0-6851 GCA_031387365.1 Armatimonas sp.
GGTGCCGCCGTAGAAGTGACTGGCTCGACGTGCGCATGGAGGGTGCGAATTTTTACCACATCGCGTAGCATCCGCAGGCCCGCCCTGAGATACGCACCACGTGTCGCAAATGCCGCCGCGCCTTCTTGATGCGCCCAGCGCACGGGGATCTCAGCAACCTTTAGACCCAGCCGCCGCGCCAGGAAAATTGCCTCGACATCGAAACTAAACCCATCAAGCTGGCAGCGGGAGAAGATCGCCTGCGCCGCATCGTGAGTGAGGAGCTTGAATCCGCACTGGGTGTCGTAGATTCCGGGGGTTGCCGCGAGCTGCACGATCTTATTGAAACTCCGGCCACAAAGCTCACGTAAGAGCGGTTGGCGCACGGTGAGCTCGGACTCACGCAAGGGCCGCGAGCCGATGGCGTAGTCCGCCCCCATGTCGAGCGCCGCTTCCAGCTTGGTGAGCTCCTCAATAGGTGTCGCAAGATCGGCATCCATAAAGAGCACTCGCTCCCCAGCGGCCCGCAGAACCCCGTGGCGCACCGCGTAGCCCTTGCCCCGGTTGCCGCCGTAACCCAGCACGGTAACGCCGGGAAAGCTTGCGGCCACCCGTGCCGTTTCGTCGCGCGAGCCATCGTCTACCACTAAAATTTCGGCGGCGAGCTTTCGCGCCTGCACATAGGCCAGAGTCGCCTCCAAAGTACGGGGCAGACGCTTTGCTTCGTTGTAGGCTGGAATGACAATCGAGAGCTGCATGGACGTTGCCTTATTGTATCACTGGCAGGAAATCCTCCTCTGCTCGGTGAAGATGATGCCATGCCTCTTCGTGGACGCTTTTTCTTTGCGGCGCTGCTCCTTATTCCCGTCAATGCCTTCTGGATCATCCAGTCTGAGGTGATGCGCTATGCTGGGCACCCCACCACGATCTCGCTGTTTTACAATACGATCTTCTGGCTCTGTGTCTTGCTGGCGCTCAATGGCCTTGTCGGGCGGTTCTTTCCCAAGGCTGTCTTTTCTCGGCTAGAGCTGCTGACACTCTACGCAATACTCAATATCTGCTCCGCGCTGGCGGGCCACGATACGATCGAGGTGCTCCTGCCCATTCTCGCCTACCCGGTCTACCGTGCCAATGCCACCAACAACTGGGAGCTAGATCTCATTCCCCGGCTTCCCAAGCACTTAGTGGTCACGGACAAAGACGCGCTCAAGCCCTACTTTGAAGGCCACTCGACTCTCTACCAGGCGGATCACCTGCGTGCGTGGCTACTGCCCACCCTCTCGTGGTGTGGCTTTTTGACTACGATGGTTGTGCTTTTTATGTTCCTCAATGTGCTCCTGCGCCGCCGCTGGACCGAAAGTGAGAAGCTGGCATTCCCACTGATTCAGTTGCCGCTGGAGCTCACTGCGCCGGGGGCACCACTGCTCAAGAACAAAGTCCTGTGGGCCGGGATTTTG
The DNA here is from genome assembly GCA_031387365.1 of Armatimonas sp. Taxonomy (GTDB): domain Bacteria; phylum Armatimonadota; class Armatimonadia; order Armatimonadales; family Armatimonadaceae; genus Armatimonas. Next base: position 1,437 of record JANNDD010000493.1, read on the forward strand.
ATTGCGGTGGTCTTGCAGCTCTGGAACGGCGTGGCGGTGCTCAATCCGCAGGTGCCGCTGATTCAGCTCAAGTACGTTGACCAGGCCGCTGGCTTTCCCACGCGCCCATGGAGCGCGATTGGCTGGCTGCCCGTGGGTTTCTACCCGTTTGGGATCGCACTGGGCGTGCTGCTGCCCGTGGATTTAATTTTCTCATCGTGGTTTTTCTATCTCTTTTGGAAGCTCCAACTCGTGATCTCCGCATGGATGGCCTGGGATCAGACGCCCAACTTCCCATACACCGATGCGCAGGCACTCGGGGCCTATCTGGGGATTGGGATCGGGGCGATCTGGGCAGCGCGGCGGCACTTTAGCTGGCTGGCGCGGGTCTTCTTCAACGAGGAGAAAGAGACGCCCGACCCCAACGACCCGATCTCCCAGAAGAGCGCGGTCTGGGGCGTGCTGGTCTGTTTAGCGCTTCTGGTGATCTTCTTCCGGCTCTCCGGGCTGAGCTTTTTAGTGATTGCCGTCGCGATGATTATTTATCTGGGAATCGCAATTGCTGTCACCCGCATGCGCGCCGAGCTCGGCCCGCCCGTTCATGATCTGCACCACGCTGGTGCAGACACCATGCTCCCGAAGATCTTCGGGCCGACGGCGTTCTCCCGCGAGGATCATATCAGCCTGAGCTTCTGGTGGGGCTTCAACCGGGCGTATCGTGGCCACACGATGCCCATCGGAATCGAGTCACTGAAGATGGCGGAGCAGAGCAAGCTGGGCACCAAGGGAATGTTCTACGCCCTGATCGGAGCCGCCGTTCTGGGGCCACTGTGCGCGTTCTGGGCGCTCCTACATCTTTCCTATGCCTACGGTGCCGCCGGTGCGATTGCACCGCCCAATGTGATGGAGATCTTTGGCCGCGAGGCGTGGAACCGCTACAACAACTGGACGGGAATCCCGGAGCCGCCGCACCCGCAAGAGGGCATGGCGGTGCTGGTAGGGCTGGGTTTTACGCTCGTGCTGAACATGATCCGTGGCCGCTGGATCGGTTTCCCGTTTCACCCGGTCGGCTACGCGATAGCATCGAGCTGGGGAATGAGCGTCCTGTGGGTGCCGATGCTCATCGCCTGGGTTGTGAAAATTCTCATCCTACGCTACGGTGGCCTGGGGTTCTACCGCAAGTGTGTCCCGTTCTTTCTAGGCATTATCCTCGGTGAGTGCCTCATGGGCGGCTTCTGGAACCTCACCGGAATCGCCCGCGAAGTGCCGACGTACGCCTTCTGGCCGTAACACCCTAGTGCACGGGGCGGTAACCAAATCTGCGCATGTGTTGTCCTTGGGGATACAAGGAATACACAACTATGAGCATTACCTACGAGCTAACAAAAGACGACGGCGTGGCACTGATGAAGTATCTGTGGCAGCGCCCGGAGCGGCGACAGAAAGAGCGCAAGGAGAACGACACGATTGCGGTCGCTTTTGCCGTGGTGATCTGGATGCTGGTCTCCCGCGCCTCCGACAGCCTCTCACTTTTGATTGCACTGGCACTGGGGCTTTATTTATTGAAATCCCTGCCACAGTGGCGGGAACGCAAGGGCAAGAAGTGGGTGAACTCCGACGGCTTCCAGCAGTGGCTGGGCGCACGCACGGTGACCATTGAGGAGAGCGGCCTGCGCGTGGTGAGCACCCGTGGCGAGCGCCTGATCTACTGGGCGAGCTTCAGCGAGGTGATCGAGGCCGACAGCCATCTCTTCCTGCCGTTTGGAATGCTGGAGGTAGTCGTGATTCCAGGGCGTGCCTTCGAGACCACTGACGCTCGCACGGCGTTTCTGGTGGAGCTCAAGGCCCGCCAAGCTGCCCCACAGGCGACCAAGCCTCTCGAAGAGCCTACCGTTGAGGAGGAAGTGGCATGACAGTCACTTTTGAGCAGAGCCTGAGAGATGTCTACGACTGGATCGAGTACCAGCGCGGCAAGAGGAAAGCGGAGTTCCCGCTCCGAGCCATTGTGACCCTAGTGATTATCGGCTACGGGTTTCTCCAGCGCGGCCAGACCGTTGTCGCCTGGGTGCTGATCGCCGTGGCAATTGGGATGGCCGCAGGCCCTCTGCTGGCTCCCTGGCAGCGTAGCACCTGGCGTCGCCGCCTGGAAATTGCGGAGAGAGTAGACGAGAGCGGTAAGCTTCCCGAGACAATGCGCCCCAAGCGTACCCTCACGCTGGAGCAAGGGGGCCTGCGGGTGGTGGAGCACAACGCGCACCGCGAGGTACTGCACTACTGGGCCGCCCTGGAAGAAATTACCGAGCTGGAGCGCATTGTTGCTGTGCGGATTGGGTCAGAAACACTGCTGATCCCCAAACGTGCTTTTGAAAATCTTGAGGAGAGCGCCGCGTTTGTGGTGGAGCTTCAGGGTAAAATGCCGGTGCGTGAAACTCAAGAAACGCCTGCCGGAGAGCCGTAGCCAGAAGAAAGAGCGCCTTGCCGCCGACCGAGACCGCCGCGAGCTGGATCGTGAGCAGGCCTTAGGTCGGCGGGAGGCGTGGCTGGCGCAGCACGACCGGAGCAAGGTTCTCTTTCACGAGTGGCGCAACGCCGCCTTGCACCGTCTCGACTCCGACACGGCGTACGCAAACTTTGAGGCCGTCCATCGGAGCTACTGGGATCTCTTTCGCCATATCGGGATGCCCTCCACCGAGCTCTCCCTCGCCCTTCAGCGCCACCGCGACGGCAAGCCTCTTGATCCCGAGCCGCTGATTGAGGAGCTGGAGACGCAGAGCAAGTTCCGCCCGCAGCTCGCGCACCTGACCAAGCAGTTAGTGCGAAAAAAGAGGCTCACCGACGATCAACTAGCCCGCCTGCGTGCTGTGCTCTTGCGCCATCTCGCCTTCGAGGGCTGGCACCGGCACTGGTGCCACCTCACCCGCCTCGCACGGGCTTTGGAGGGGGCGGAGCTACGAGCACAGCTTCAAGAACTCCCTCAAACGCCTCAAATCGCGCACCTGCTGGCACACCTGGAGCAAGAGGCACAGATGCGGCTCAGAACGGCTTTAGGGTCAGAAAAAACAGCACTTCCTGGCCGCCGTGTACCGCCCCTTGCTCCTCTTTGACAATTACGCCGCCAAACATCATGGTGTCTCCCGCTTTGATGCGCCGGGTGTTGCTGAAGGTCTTCTCTAAACGAACGAGCTGGCCTTTCTGGGCACCTTGTAGCGGAACCGATGCCTCCCAGCGTGTCTCCACCTCGAAGTAGTTGTCGCCCAGAGGAGTGGCTTTGATCGTCACATCGAGCCTTGAGGTCTGCGCAGGTGTCCCCGAGAACTTGCTGACAGCCTTGATCTCCGTCCCTGATTTTCCCGTTCCAATAGCCGCCAGCAGAGTATTTCGATTCTGTTTCCCTCCGCTGACCGAGACCACCTCCGCACGGCACTCGACACTGGGAATGGGAACATCGAGCTGTTGGATCAGGTTGCGTAGCTCCTCAATGTCAGCAGGCGCTCCCTGCACTAGAAGTGTTCCCTCTCCTACTGCGATAATATTGTCAATTCCTGGCGGTCGTAGGCTACCCAAATTACTGGGAGGCGTGATAAATCGCTTCCCATCCGAGCTGAGAACCGGGATAGGGCCGGGCTTAGGAGTAAAGGGTAAAGTGATAATTCCACCAAGCAGCCCGGCAAGCTCTTGCGGAGTCCGGTGCCGCAGAAGGATCTTCGCATAGGGAGCAGTTTGGTTCTGATTGAACCGAGGGGCAGAAGGCATAACGGGTAGCAGTGGTTTGGAAGTATCCACCGTGGGTTTGACAATCCAGACACCGTTATTAGTAGTGTAGGTAAAAGGCTTGGTCGAGCCACGCTGCATGAGCTGAAGCACTTTCTCAAACGGCAATGGGGTCGCCTTCAGCGAGACTGTCCCTGAAACCCCGTTATCAATCACGTAGTTCCAAATTCCCGCGCTCTTAAACAGTGTTTCCAGTGCAGAGCGTAGCGGCGTATCGTAGAAATCGGCACTGATAAGCTGATCCGTTTTTTGCAGGGGCAACCGAACAACAAGAGCCGGGATAGGAACAGAGATAGTGAGAGGAAGTGGAATCATAAAGAAACCTCCGTTTTTTCAATGGGTTCGATGGTAGTGACGACACTGGTGGCATCACCCCGAATGACGATATGTTCTGTGGAGACGGGTTCAGCAGAAAGGCAAGTGCTGTCCGCAACGATCACAATATGCGTCACCACTGTCTCAGAAGACGATACCGAAACACGAGGTGACGATACCGAAACACGAGGTGATGGCATAGAAATCACTTGTGCGACTTGTGACGGCGTGAGGCGTGGCCAGAAAATCGCCAGTCCCACGGCTGTGGCTAGAAAAAACAAGGCGGCTGGTGCCACTGATAAGCGACGGCGTGATGTGAAATCTGTGGGGGGCATGCCTGCCAGCCTAGCAAGTAGCATCGCACGCTCCGCTTCAGAAACTTCCATCGCTTCCACTGCGGGATCTCCCCGACGCAGAAGCGCCTCTACGGACGTGTCAGATATTCTCTGTCTCATAGCCTCTCTCCAAAAGCGGCGCGAGCCGCCGTTTTAGTGTCTGCCTTGCGCGGAAGGCCAGTACGCGGGCGCTCACTTCTGTGCATCCCATTGCCTCCGCCGCCTCACGGTGCGAAAACTGCTCGTAGATTGTCAAGACCAGCGCCAGCCGCTGTGGCTCGGGAAGCGCTTGCAGAGCCTCCGTTACCAGCTCGCCCAACGCACTGGGGCGCGGCGCGGTGCGCTCCGCTAGCTCCTCTGGCAGTGCCAGTTCGCGCCGGGCTTTGAGCGCATTGAGCGCGAGATTCTTCGCGGCCACATACAGCCAGATCTTAAACTTCCGCTGCCTCTCAAAGCGCCCCCGCGCCTCCCAGAGCCGTACAAAGCTCTCCTGAGCCAAATCTTCCGCAAGCATCGGGCTTCCCGTGAAACGCGTCAGAAACGCCGTCAGCGCCGGGCGGTGACGCACATAGAGATCGGCGAACGCCTCACGATCCCCGTCCTGCGCCCGTCCCATCAGCGCCTCGTCGGACGCCTCTTGCTGCATGACACCCCTAGTACAGAGCAGATCTATCATTCGTTACAAATGTTATAAAGATTTACTGGAAGCCCCTTCCTGAGCGATACTGCCCGTGTGACTGACTTTCAAAAACTCTGGGTGGGGCAAGCCGTCTCCGTGTTCGGATCGCTGATTACCCGAACGGCGCTGCCCTGGTGTGCGCTGCTGTTTCTGCACGCGCGGGCGCTGGACATGGCGCTGCTCGTGCTGGCCGATCTGTTGCCCGGCTTTCTGCTGGGGCTCTTTGCGGGTGCCTGGCTGGATCGGCGTGCCAAGCGCCCGGTGATGATCGCCTGCGATGTCCTGCGCTTTCTGCTCGTGATGAGCATTCCCGCGCTGGCGCTCACGGGCAAGCTC
>JANNDD010000405.1:0-2177 GCA_031387365.1 Armatimonas sp.
CCCGCGCCCCGTCAGGGAAGTTCCACCGGGGACAGCTAATTGATTCGTCGTAGACCCAGACATCGCGCTGCTGGCTATCACCGGAGGGCCAGGCGACTAGGAGCGAACGGGCGGTGCTGGGCATCACATAAAAAATGCCGCGCTCCTCGGGGTAGATCCGCTGAGGTAGCTCGATCCGCTCCTCGACCACGCCCGTCTCCAGAGCGATCCGCTGGATAGTGTTCGTCCCTTTGACATAGCCGTAGAGCGCACGGCCATCGGACGTGCGCTGCAGGTCGCTCAGTCCCCCGCCGGGAACGATAATCGGTGTGCCCAGAGCGCGCGTGGCCGGGTCAAGTGTTTGGAGCGTGCTGGTGCCTCCCGAGCTATCCACCAGCCAGAGCTTCTGCCTCCCCGCATCCCAGAGCATGTCCGCGATCCCACTGCCCATCCAGAGCCCCGGAGACACGGGAGGAAAGCGGGTGACGCGCACGGGTACCGAGGGGCTGACTTTATCATCAATTCGCACCCGCACCTGCGCTGTCCCCTCCGCAAGTCCCCGAAAATATCCCACCCCCAGGGTGAGATCCGACGATAGGAGCGTGTCCTGTCCCTCGACAATCTCCAGGGAGGCGGCGCTTGGTCCAAGCGCGAGTGTGTTGCCCGCGCTGTCTAGCGCCGTGAACTTCAGATCCGTCCTTCCTGCCAGAGGAACGACCTGACCCGGGAGAAGGCTCACCGACGCCACGAGTCCCGCGACCGCGATATCGGGCAAGAGTCCGCCCGGCCCCTGGAGATCCACTTGCTGCTGTGCAACTGCCACCAGCACGCGACTGGTGTCGCCGGGGTAGCCACTGAGGGAGTCATAAAAGCGCACCGTCAGCTCTACCAAACCAACTGGCAATTCGGGCGCGAGCTCGTAGGTGACGGTTGGCCCGTGGCTACCCGGTGACAGGGACAAGGAGTAGCGCGAAACCTCCGCAGTTGCCACCAGGCCAGCAATCACCAGTGAGCGAGCGGTGATCACGGCAACACTTGCGGATTGCGGCCCCCTCACGGCGCGGCTCCCCCTCGCAGCGCGGCTCCGAGGAGCCCAGTGAATGGAGAGCCGGGGATGTACACGCGTAATTAAATTGGGATCAAGGGGGGCTTGGGTGCCGCCGCCCCCACAACCGGCAAGAGTCAATCCGGCACCACCGAGTAAAAGCATTCTACGCGAGAGAGGCATGGAGAGATTTTACCGTATCAGAGACGCTGACCGATACCGTGGGTGGTAACGGTTACCTCTAGCCGGAGCTTGGACTTGCCGGCTGGCAGCCGAACCTGAAGGTCTTTTTTGAGATTGTCAATTTCCAGAATATCTTTGTCCTCTTTGAGTTTAGAGTAGGCTACGTCTTTGCTGAACGTCGGCTTCTTTCCTTGGGAAACAGACGCCGTAAAGTGATAGAGCTCCCGTCCCTCCGCCTTCACCTGGACATCCATTGCGGACTGGCCGTTCGTGCCGGGAATATCCTTGGTGGTGAGCGTGAGTTTCTTTGCGCTAAAAACAAAGGGCACAAAAAGTTCCTTGCCTGTGGTCTCCGTTCGGGTGACATCAATCAGCGTCTTACGGACAATATCGTAGGTCACTCTCTTGGTATTTCCCGTGGTCCGTTTCACGTCCGCGTGATTATCAATTTTATCGTAGGACATCCCCGCCATCCCCGCGCTGGGGTTCTTCTGAAGCTCAGTGAAGCCGAACCACTGCCCCGGTGCACTTCCGCCTGCGGTCATATTCGACGTTGTCGTGGTGGTGGTGGTCGTCGTGGTTTCTCCCGAAGTATCCGTTGTCGTGGTGGTCGTCGTGGTGGTGGTGGTTCCTCCCGAGTCATCGCCGCCGCCTGCTGCCCCGACCACAGCGGCAACGGCTCCGACAACGGCAGCTCCCGCTCCGACAACAGCGGCCATCGCTCCAACAACGCCTACGACTACTCCGACGGCAACCGCTGCGGGGGTGTCCGCATGGGCGGGTTTCATGGGAGCCAGCAGAAGGGTCGAGGCGAGCACGACCGAGAGAGATTTCTTAGTAAAAGTGTTCATCGTTTTTGTTTCCTATTTGTTTACTTTACGCGTTCTGGCGGCGGCGGATGATCCAGATCAGCCCCCCCATGGTGAACAGAGCAATGCTACACGGCTCGGGAGCAGAACTCCCCCCGGAG
>JANNDD010000410.1:0-4135 GCA_031387365.1 Armatimonas sp.
CTGATTTGAACCGAGAGTACTACCTGCAGATGCGTCGCCTAGAGGATCGCCACTGGTGGTTTGTCGCACGGCGGAACCTGATCTGCGCCGCACTGCGCCGCTTCTGCACAACCGAGAAGCCCTTGGTGCTCGACATGGGCTGCGGAACGGGCGGCACACTAGATCGGCTCAGGGAGTTTGCCCAGCCCGTTGGGCTGGATCTAGAGCCACTGGCACTAGAGCTCTGCCGGGAGCGGGGACACGTGAATCTGGTTCTCGCCTCCGCGACCTCACTGCCCTTTGCCGAGGCGAGCTTCGATGCAGCGATCGCACTAGATGTTCTGGAGCATATCCCCGACCATACCCTCGCGGCGCGGGAGCTGGCGCGCGCACTCAAGCCCGGAGGCATTGCGGTGGTGACGGTGCCTGCCTACCAGTCACTCTGGAGCGGCCATGATGTGGCCTTGATGCACCAGAGGCGCTATCGGGCCGAGGAGGTGCGGCACTTGCTCGAAGGGGCGGGGCTTGAGATTGAGCGGCTTTCCTACACTGTCTCAGCACTCCTGCCCGCGGTCTGGGTGGTACGGAAGCTGCAAAACGCACTGCTAAAAAAAGATGTCCTACCGCGCGCGGACGCACGACCGACATGGGAGCCCCTGAATGGTTTCTTAGGGGGGGTACTGGATCTGGAGACACGGGTCGTTCTGCGCCACTCTCTGCCCTTTGGCCTGACCGTTTTTGCAGTGGCTCGGAAACCCGACTAGGCAGCGACTGCCGTCGGTTCCTCTGGGGTCTCGATGTCGGCGCTCTGGACGGAGAAGACAGTCACGTAGATGTCGTGCAGGCTGGCGGGCTCGGCGAGAATCTCGGTGAGGCGCATACGCTGCTTGATGAAGTTTAACACATCGTTGCGGGGCACGGCGGCGCTGATGAGCATACGGATGTCACCACTCGCGGTGCGCTCCACGGAACGGATCGCAGGGTGATCCCGGAACGGCTTGAGATCCACCGACATCGGATCAACCACGCGCAGCCGGACACTCAGACCAACCTGGGCACGATGCCGCAGCATGGCCAGATTGCCATCCGCCACTAGCCGACCTTGGTGCATGATGAGAAAACGATCCGCAATGCGCTCCAATAAATGCATATGGTGGTCGCTGATCAGGATGGTCATCCCCGTTTCCTGTAGCTCCCGAATGAGTCCGATAAACCACTCCTGGTTGACCGGATCTAGGCCATTGAAAGGCTCATCGAGATAGACGATGCTCGGGCCATGCAGGACGGACTCCGCGAACTGAATCTTTTGTTGGTTTCCCTTGGAGAAGCTGGCCAGAGCCATGTTGGGACGGTTTGTCATGCCCAGACGGTCCAGCCAGTACTGGGTTGCTTCCGCCGCCTCGCCCCCTGTGAGTCCTTTGCGAGTGGCTGCGTGGTAGAGAAGACGCTCGACCGCCAGGCTCATGTAGTAGGAGCTATCCCCCGGGAAAAAGCCAATCTGCGAGAGATCAGGCTCCTCGGTAGCTCCCTCATCGAGATGGTAGACGACCTTGCCCATGTCGGCTTTTTCCCGCTGGGCCATGATCGAGCCGATCGTGGTTTTCCCCGCACCATTGGGGCCAATCAGGGCAATCACTTCCCCACGACGTGCTTGAAAACTCACTCCCTTGAGGGCGTGAGTGGGGTCGTAGATCCGATGGATGTTTTGAATATCCAGTATGATGTCGTCAACCGGGGCCGCTGTATCCGGCATCGCCTAGCCTCCTGCACGTAGGGATATCTGTTTTACACAAATTCACCCGGTAGAAGTATCGGCGCAATCTATCCTGGACTTAAGCCCTGAGGTAAGATAATCCCATGTTGCCGTTTTTTAACCCGTACCGTCACGGCTTGGTTCGTGCGGCGGTCTGTATCCCTCTCGTGCGCGTCGCCGATCCCGCCTTCAATGCGGAGCGGACGATTGCACTGGCCGCACGCGCCTCGGAGCAGCACGCCGCTGTGGCGCTCTTTCCAGAGCTTGGGCTCTCGGCCTACTCCTGCGAGGATCTGTTTCACCAAAGCGCTCTACTGGATGCGACGGAGCGTGCCCTTGCCTCTGTGATCGCGGCGAGCGCCGCGTGGGAGACGGTGCTACTGATCGGCTTGCCGCTGCGTGTGGAACAACGCCTGCTCAATGTCTGCGCCGTGGTGCAACGTGGCAAGGTTCTGGGGCTGGTTCCCAAGACCTATCTGCCCAGCTACCGGGAGTTCTACGAGAAGCGCCAGTTCGCCTCCGGCCGCGATGTGGTCACCCGCGAAGTGAGCTTGCTGGGAAGCACGGTTCCGCTCGGCTCGGATCTCGTCTTTACTTGCACGAATCTGCCGGACTTTGCGCTTCACGTCGAGATCTGTGAGGATGTCTGGACACCGCTGCCGCCCTCCACGTTTGGTGCCCTTGCCGGGGCAACCGTTCTGGCGAATCTCTCGGCGAGCAATATCACGGTGGGCAAAGCGGAGTACCGAAAGGCACTGGCATCGGGCCAGTCCGCACGCTGCCTGTCGGCCTATCTCTACTCGGCAGCCGGGCCGGGGGAGAGCACCAATGATTTAGCCTGGGACGGCCACGCACTGGTCTACGAGAACGGCACGAAGCTGGCCGAGTCCGAGCGCTTCTCCGAGGATGAGGATCTGATTCTGGCCGATATTGATCTTGAGCGCTTGGTGCAAGAGCGCATGCGCCAGACCAGCTTTGCCGACTCCGTGCACGATCAGCGTGAGAAGCTCGCCACGATGCGCCGGGTTGCGTTTACCTTTGAGCCGCCTCTCACCGAGACAAAGCTCTTACGCCACATCGAGCGCTTCCCGTTTGTCCCAGATGATGCCGCCATCCGCGATGCCCACTGCTACGAAGCCTATAATATTCAAGTCCACGGCCTGCACAAGCGCTTGCAGAGCGCAAAGATTGAGAAGATTGTGATTGGGGTCTCGGGCGGGCTGGACTCGACGCACGCGCTGATTGTCGCCTGCAACACGATGGATAAGCTGGGCCTGCCGCGCACCAATATTCTCGCCTACACGATGCCGGGTTTTGCCACCAGCGACCACACCAAGTCCAATGCCCACGCTCTCATGGCGGCGCTTGGTGTCACGGCGACCGAGCTAGACATTCGCCCGTCGTGCCTGCAGATGTTAAAAGATCTCGGCCACCCGTTTCATGCGGGCGAGCCGGTCTACGATATCACTTTTGAGAACGTACAAGCGGGCGAGCGCACCAGCCATCTGTTTCGGCTCGCCAACTTCCACAACGGCATTGTCCTCGGCACCGGTGATCTCTCGGAGCTCGCTCTGGGCTGGTGTACCTACGGCGTCGGGGATCATATGAGCCACTACAATGTCAACGCCTCCGTCCCCAAAACCCTCATCCAGTACCTCATCCGCTGGGTCGCCGCCAAAGGCTTGTTCGGCGACGAAGCGAGTGCAATTCTACTCAGTATCGCCGACACCGAGATCTCTCCTGAGCTAATCCCTGGTGGAGATTCGAGCGACAAGCCCGCGCAGAAAACCGAGGAGAAGATCGGGCCGTATGCGCTGCAAGACTTTAATCTCTACTACATCACGCGCTTCGGTTTCACCCCCAGTAAAGTGGCCTATCTTTCGGCATCCGTCGGGGACTCCTACGACTTGCCGACCATCAAGAAATGGCTTGAAGTGTTTCTGTGGCGCTTCTTCAAGACCAGTCAGTTCAAGCGCACGTGTGTTCCCAACGGCCCCAAAGTTGGCAGCGGTGGCAGTCTCTCCCCCCGAGGAGACTGGCGCGCTCCCTCGGACTCAGAAGCGACTCTCTGGCTGGACGAGCTACGGGCGAATGTGCCATAGGTTTGCCTCCCCCCGCTCGACTGCTCGCGACCCCCTCCGGCTTCGCGAAGGGGGAGTTGGACTTGTGATTGATTCGATTAGGATAAAATAGAATTATGGATGGTAAGCGTTTTCTCAATTCGGTGAAGTTTACAAATTTGCTCTCATTTGGGCCAGATGGAATGGAGCTAGAGCTACATCCATTAAATATTTTAATCGGTCCAAATGCAAGTGGTAAATCAAATTTTATTGACGCAATGAGAATATTGCAAATGATTTTTGTTGATATTTCTTCACCGTTTTCTAAAGGAGGTAATACATC
>JANNDD010000428.1:0-10238 GCA_031387365.1 Armatimonas sp.
GCACTCGCGGATAATCTGCAAGTCCATTGTCGCGCCGTAGGTGAACCAGGACTCCTCGCCACTCGCCGTACGGAACCGATTCTCCGGCGACTGCGACGGGCACGTGGTGAGCTTACCGTCGGGACCTTTCACCACAAAGTCTAGTAAAAACTCAGACGCGCCTTTAAGCGTCGGGTAGATGCGCTTGAGGTGTTTTTGCTTCTCCGGGGCGAAGCGCCAGTGCTCAAAAAGATGCTGGCAGAGCCACGCCCCGCCCAGCGGCCAGAGGCCCCAGATCCCGTCGGCGGGCGCGACAAACCCAAAAATATCCGAGAGATGGTGCACGACCCAGCCCCGTGTGCCGCCGTAGTGCTTTCTGACCAGCGCTTCTCCGGGCGTGACAAGGCTCTCGATAAAGTCAAAGAGTGCCTCATGGCAATCCGAGAGGCTGGTGACCTCAGCGGGCCAGTAGTTCATCTGTAAATTAATATTCGTGTGGTAGTCGCTGTTCCACGGGGCGTTGATAAACTCATTCCAGAGGCCCTGTAAGTTCGCAGGAAGCCCACCGGGGCGGGAGCTGGCGATGAGTAAGTAGCGCCCGTAGTGAAAGTAGAGCGCGGCAAGTCCGGGGTCATTGGGGTAGAGCGCAAGGCGCTGATCCGTGGGGACTTTGGGGTTTGCCGTGGGCAGGCTCAGCTCGACACGCCGGAAGAGGCGCTGGTGCTCGGCCTGGTGGCGTGCGAGCAGCTCGTTGTAGGGACGATGAAACGCGGCTTCGAGTGTGGCAAGCGCCGCCTCCGGGTCGCGGTCCTGCCAGCTGGTTGCCGCTGTCAGAAAGAGTGTAACAAGGGTCGCGTCCACGATCTGGATTGTGTTGTCGGTGGCCTTCACCAGGCCGCCTTCCACTCGTGCGCGAACAAAGCAGGCGAAGTGCATTCCCTTGCCCCCGCGCTCGATCTGACCGCGTAGGGCGAGGCTATCACGGCCCACGGCTTTCACTTCAAGGCTCTGGTTTGCGGCGTAGGCAGGTTTGGTAACATCGCCCGCTTCCCCCCGCGTCAGGCGAATCTTGAGGTTTAGGCTGCCCGGTGTGTCGGTGTGAAAACGAACAATAATAACATTGTCGGGAGCGCTGGAGAAGACCTCGCGGGTGAAGCGGGTGCTCTTTGCGGTAAACGCCGTGCTCGCCACGGCGGCGTCTAAGTCGAGCGCACGCCGGTAGTTCTTAGACGGACCGGGGAGCACCTGCTCAATAAATAAGTCTCCCAGGCTCTGGTAGGAGAGAATGCGCTCCGGAACGCCTAGGAGCGCGTCTTTGCAGAGTGCCTCAGCCTCTTTGTGCTTGCCCGCAAAGATCCGTTGGCGTACCTCAGAGAGTGCAGTTTTTGCCTTCGGGTTATGGCGGTCTTGTGCAAAGCCATCCCAGAGGGATTCCTCATTGAGCTGAATCCGCTCGTGCTCGATTCCGCCAAAGATCATCGCCCCGAGGCGCCCGTTGCCCACAGGGAGAGCCGCGTTCCAGTTCGCGGCAGGCTGCTCGTACCAGAGAGTTGTTTCATGCATACTCCGCTGAGTTTATCAGAGAGCGTGCAGGCGGGCGATATCACGAGGGTGACGGATGTCACGCTTGGGTGCTTGGGCGGCTTGCTCTAAGAAGACGCGGGCTTCTCGTGGCTTGCCTTCTTGCAGTGCAATCCAGGCCATCTCCGCCAGGGTGGAGCCGAGCTGTGCGCCAATATTGTAGCGTCGGAACTCCACCAAAGCCCGCTGAATGCTTGCCCAGGCGGCACTAAAGTCGCGCTGTTTAGTGAGGACAATCGCTCGGCTGCGTTCAATAAAGGCGGGCAGAACATGGATCGTATTGTCATGGCAGAGACGCAGCGCCTCAGTGTAGTGAGGAAGGGCTTTTTCCAAAGAGCCCGTGTGACGGGCAAGCTCGCCTAGAAGATAGGAGACATTGGCCTGTCCCATGGCATCGGGCATCTGTTGCGCGGCTTCTTGCGCGGCCTGCTCGGCTTCCCTATAGCGCTCCTGGAGAATCAGTGCCTGGGCAAGGCCATACAGGGCATCGCCCGTGCTGATATGGCTCTCGAGTTGCCGTGCTAAAACAAGAAACTGGGTGTAGCCGTGCTCTGCTTGCGCAAGCTTTCCTTGACAGAGAGCTGCGACGGCTTCGTACTCAAGTGCGTAGGCCTCGCCCTCAATATCTCCAAGATTCTGGAAGCACTCTCGTGCCTGGCGGGCATAGCGTCCTACCGCGTCAGCATCGCGCTGCTTCTCTAGTAAGCAGAGCGAAAGAAGGCAGTCTGCGCACGGACGCTCAAGCGAACTCGCTGTGGCAAGCGTCTGCGCCTTGGTGAGGAGAGCGTGGGCAATAGAGTAGTCTGGAGTCAAGGCGGCCAGAAGTCGCGTTGCCTGAATTTTGTGTGTGAGAGAGAGGGCATCGCCCGCTGCAAGCAGTAGCCCCGCAAGGCACTCCCGAGAAGGGAAACCGCTGCTCAGGCGCACCCAAAACGTCTCGAGCGCAAGCATCAGCTCTATCCCCGAAGTGGGGTCGTGTGCCTGAAACCAGGAGAGCGCGGTGGCAAACTCACGGCGGGCTGCCTCAAGCTGGCGAATCCCAAGGCGCTGCCCAGGGCGCACACTCTGGGCGAGGGTGTAGAAATACCGTGCATGAGCTGCCGCTGCCGCGTGTACGGCAGGCTCATGGCACTGTGCCCGCGCAAACTCACGGATTGTCTCCAGAAAACTAAAGCGAATCTGGGTCTCGGTGCGCCGGGCAACGAGTAGCGACTGTCGCACAAGCGACTCTAAGAGCGTGCTCGCATCAGGTGTCTCGAGAATGGCTTCGGCATCTTCAAGGCTCCAGTCATTCTGGAACACGCCCAGTCCAATAAAAGCAAGGCGCTCGGGCTCGGGTAGAAGGCTGTAGCTCCACTGGATGGTCGCCTCTAAGGTGGCCTGACGTCGCGATACTTGTGCGCTTTGCTGTTGTCCCCCTGGATGGCTTCGGCGCAGAACTCGCAAGGGGGCGCTCAGGCGTTCTCGGAGCTGTATGGGAGTCATCAGGCTCAGTCGCGAGGCGGCCAGCTCTAGAGCAAGGGGCAGGCAATCTACACTCTGACAGATCGCCGCCACGGTCTCATCACGCCGGCACGGGCTTCCGACTGTCTTGGCATGCTCTAAAAACAGCGTCGTGGCGATCTCTAGCGCAAGTGGTGGAACCGAGATGAGCACTTCACCCTCGCCCTCACTCTGAAGCGGGATGCGGCTCGTCGCTAAAAAACGAACGCCCGCAAGCTCTCTTAAAAGCTCTTTCACAAGAACCGAACACTGTAAACAGACCTGCTCACAGTTATCTAGCACGATAAGTGTGTAGTGCGCCTTGAGCTGCGGGGCAAGCCCGCTCACAGGCAGCTCCAGTGCAGTGGCGAGCGTGTGGAGAAGCTCCTCTTGTGTGCTCTCGGGGGGCAGACTCGCCAGGGAGACAAAGCCCACTCTTGTTCCCTTTGCCACTCTTGCTTGTGTTGCCTCCGCCACGGCACGTGCAAGCCGGGTCTTACCCACACCGCCTGGCCCTGTCAGAGTGATCAGGGGGGTGTTTGGAAGCAAGGCCAGAACAGAGTTCAGGAGCTCCTCCCGGCCCAGTAGCAAGGGGGCTGAGGGAGAAAGTGAGGGCTGAGTGCGCTGACGCGCTGCCAGCACCCAGTCCTCGGTCCAACCCTGAAGCAGCTCCCCTGTGTCTTCCGAAGTAAGTGCACACTCAATGCCTTTTAGCGCAAGTGTCCGTGGCGTAGGGCAGACAAGGCACGCCGCATCCTCTCCCAACGCTTTTCGCAGATCAGAGAGTACTCGCCGGAGATAAAATAACGCCCGGGCTTCGTCGGTTTCGGGCCAGAAAAGTCCTGCTAGATAGGTGCGCTCGACCGGGCGGCCCTCTTGCAGCGCCAGATACGCCAGTAGCTTGCGCCCTTGAGGGTAGCGCAGCCCCGTCAGAGAGACCCCATTCACGAGAAAAAGCGGCGAACCAAGCAAGCGCAGCGAGAGCATTGTCTCTGTATTGTACAGAACTTCACAGCTCTTGTGTAACGCTTTGTGGTACGGTTGCCGTGGGAGAATAGATCTATGAAATCTCGATTGACAAACTCGGTGGGGAGTTTTTTTCTGGGAGCACTGGCAGTGTCTGCGAGTGTGGCAGTTGCCCTAGCTCCGAAGAAACTTGTGCTGAATGGGAAAGTTGTTTCCACGGGCGTGATCACGCAGGGCAGCGAGAGCTATGTTCCGGTGCGCGATATAGCCTCTGCGCTCGGAATGAGTGTTCGGGCCATTGACGGTGGTTTTGAACTCTACCGTGAGGGGGGAGCCAATCGTGTGGAGGGCTTAAATGGTAAGCTTGGCGAGATGCTCTTTGATGGCATCTGGCGGCTCAAAGTCAAGGAGCTGAAAGAAGTCGGGAGCTATACGGATCGCTTCACCCCGAACCGACCACGCACCCACATGCCTAAGAGTGGAGAGAAGCTTCTGATCCTTGAGCTGCAAGTGCGCAATGGTCAGAAAGAGCAGAGCTATCTCGATCTGAATCTTGCCGACAACAAAATCGTCACCGCACTCACGGACACCGAGGGGCATAGCTATCCTGTTCGGATGTACGACATGCGTACGGGCAGTGGTCAGCCGTTTGGTGGCGGGGGGAACTGGGATCAGTCCGAGAGTATTTTGCCGGGCGCGGCCTATGATTTTGTTGCCGTTGCTAGTGTCCCCCGCGACTTCGCTCCCAAGGACATGGTCTTCACCTTGTGCTATGCCAAGCTAGGAGTTGCCAAGAAGTACAGTAACTTCAGAATCAGCTTGGTGAAAGAGTGAAAAAAGTTATCTGCTGAGACTTTCCCTGCTGATTGAAATAGGAGTCCGACACTATGAGCACACAAGCTGCAATTTTTCTCTCGATAGCCACGCTCGCTGCGCCCACGCTTGCACAGACCAGTACGGTGCACCTAGTGACTAGGGCCAACCTCTCCAACAACTTCACGACACTGGAGACACTGGGTGCGGGGGATCCCAACGCGCTCTTGATTATTACTCCCAACTGGTCGCCCGAGAAGGGAACGGGTGTCTATGTCAAAGCGCCGCTTGGAGTGTTCTACAACGCGGGTAAGTGGGCGATCTTCACCGAGGACCAGAGCGCTCTGCCCGAGAGTGCTGCTTTTAATGTGGAGGTCTTCAAGCCCACGGCGAACCACTTTGTGCACAAGGCCAGCAAGGACACGATCAGTGCCAGTGCGGGGGCACTAAGTACACTCTCGCATCCGCTGCTTGATGGCAAGCCCGATGCTGTATTTTTCGTGACCCCTAACTGGAATCCGGGAGGACAGGGGGGGACGTATAATCCGCACCCGATTGCGCTGGTCTATCAGGCGAAGCTTCGTAAGTGGGCGATTGCCAATACGGATGGGGCGGCAATGCCCGAGAACGCGTCGTTTAATGTGATCATCGAGCCTGGTGTGCGCCACACTGCCAGTAAGACCAACGCCACCCAGAACTACACCCGCACGGAGCTTAAGAAACGGAGCGCTTTTGTACTCGCCACCCCCGTGTTTTCAGGGAAGCTGTCTCCCACCGGAGTGTTCTACAGTGGCGGGGAGTGGTCGGTCTTTACCCAGGATCAGAGTGCTCTGCCCGAGAGTGTCGCCTTCAACCTGCGCTCCCCCGAGCTGCCTGCCGCACTCTTAACGGCAGTGACCACTATTTCGGCGGAGGCCACTCTCTTCACGGACTGGAAGTTTGAGGCGGGTGGCCTGGGCTGGAAAGTCGAGACGGCGTATCCCTACGGCCCACGTGAGGTTTTTGCGCAGCGGGACTGGGACGCGAGCGAGCTGCCACGTCCGCCTTCCGTGATGCCCCTAGGCGGCGACTACTGGCAGCCTCTGAGTGTGAATGCGCTTCTGGGGCGCGGCGGTGTGGGGCGTGGGTACTTCGATAGTGGCGTTCCTCGGCAGGGTACCCGAAGTGTTGCATGGCAAGGAACCGTTACCTCCAGTGAGTTCATCTGTGGGCAGCCGTTTATGCACTTTAAAATAGGTGGCCAACCGGATGCGCAAGTTGCCGTCGAGCTTCAGGTGCGTGGTGCGGCAGGAGAGGCGTTCACGACCGTGCAGAGCGTGCGCGGTAGCTCAGCGGATGGCTTGCTCCAGCCCGTGCTCTGGGATCTACGCAACTACCAGGGACGTCGGGGGCGTATTGTGATTCGGGATCAGTCGGCTGCAAGCTTTATCACCGCCGATGACTTCCAGTTCACTGAGGACAATAAGCCTCTTGCTGTCTCTGCCGTCGCTCCGGTGCTCTGGGGCTTTGCCGATACCCACGCTCACCCCGCAGCGCACCTCGCGTTTGGGGGACAGACCTACTGGGGCGACCCGACCTGGAGCCCCGCTGCAGGCCGGACGCCGGAGACAACCCTGCTGGACTGCACGCCTGGACATGGGTTTGGTGGAACGGGCCTGACGGGGCTGGGTGAGGGGCTGGATCTTGTCGCGAGCTTGATTGGCCCTGGATTTGCGGCGCTGGGTTCCGGGTTTATCAATGCGGGCGCGAGCCTCTTTGGCGTTCACCAGGCACCGATGGACACTCTGGGCAATGTGCTGGCGAGCCTGCCCGTGATCTCACACGACAAGATCAGCCGACTTTCCCTGAATGCGGTGGAGCAGTCGGGAGGCCACGGAACCAATGGGGGGACAACCCGAGCGTTTCGCGAGTGGCCCAAGCACAACAGCCGCACCCACCAGCACATGCACGAGGCGTGGATCAAGCGCTCGTACGATGGTGGCTTGCGGCTCATGGTGGCCCATGTGGTTGAGACGGAGCTGATCGCCAATCTTAATCCCAAACCTGGGTTTGGTCCCCTTAATAACCGAAGCGCGGTCGAACGGCAGCTCCTCTGGATCAAGGCGATGGCGGCGCGGCATAGTAGCTGGATGGAGATTGCCTACACCCCCGCCGATGCGCGGCGCATTATCGGTCAGAACAAGCTGGCACTGGTGCTTGGAGTCGAAGTGGACCATCTGGGGGACTTTGGGCGGCCTGGTGGCCCGGAGGCGACAGAGGCCAATGTTCGTAGCTATCTCAATGACTTACAGCGGCTGGGAGTGCGCCATCTCTACTCGATTCACTTTGCGGACAATCCTTTTGGTGCCTGCTCGCTCTACAATCCTATCTTTGATCTGAATCACTTTGTTCTTACAGGAAGTATGCACTCGGTACGCGAGGGCGCAGATGTTGGCGTGTTTTATAAGTCCGTGATGGGGATGTCCGATCTCTTTGGCGCTGCGGATCGGGATGTGCGGCGCAGGCAGCTTCGCGATGTGGTGCGTACCAAGGGCCTGGAGAATATCCGGCTCAACGGGGGGCTCAACGTCCCTATGGGAAGCGCGATGGATACAATCTTCGCCTTTGAAGACAGCCACCGTGCTGATTTTACAGGAAACAACCGTAGCCGTCACGGGTTTGTCAATGCCAATGGCCTGAACCCTCTGGGCGAGTTTTTCCTCAAGGAAGTAATTGCGCGTGGGATGATCTTGGATGCTGACCATCTGAGTGATCTCGCACTGGAGCGCACTCTGACACTCTGTGAGGCTGAGGCGACAGGCTCGCCCGATGGCAAGGGCTATCCGCTGATCGCCGGGCACACGACATTTCGTGCCCTCTCCCTCACACCGGGCGACCCGCTCTTTGACGATCACACGAACTCCCATGAGGGCGACAAGCCCGAGCGTGCCGTGGAACGGATTCGGGCGCTGGGGGGAATGGTCTCGCCCATTACGGCGGGTAAGGCGGTCAAGTCACTTCCGGGCAGCAGCGTTCCTAATAACTGCCCAGACTCATCGGCGGCCTTTGCCCAGCAGTACCTCTATGGGGCGCAGCAAATGAAGGGAGTGGGGGTTGGGATCGCCTCCGATATGGCGCTTAACGGGGCGTTTGGGCCACGCTTTGGCCCTGGTGCGGGGCACAGTATTGCCGGGCATGCTTCGCCGCAGTGGCTTCTTGGCTACGACCATGAGCGTGAGCACTATGCACTTCCGATCATTCCCGCGCTAGCGACTGCCTGGCAGCCGATCTGGTACGGCCAGAACAACCCCGTCGCCTATCGGACACCATTCACGGACTGGGGCGGCTACCGCTGGGAGGCCGATGGTGGCTACACGCAGCGGGAGCGTGACACGTTTTGTGCGATCGCCGCATCTTTTGCCGGAGAGACGCCCGAGACGTTTGAGCGCAAGGTGGCAGATTTCTGGCAGATGCCCGTCTACGGCTTTCTCTCCGCGATTGGTGCGACACTGCGCGATAGCCCGGTAACGTTTGGGCTCGGCCCCGCGCTGGATGGCCGTCGCAAGTGGATGCTCAATGTGATCAAAGGCCTGAGCCGCAACGCGATTGCCGAGATTAGTGCGCCACTGCTGGGCGACTCTTTCAAGGGACCGGATATTGAGCTTGCCGCGCTGGATGTGAAGCAGGGACGTGGCCCTCGTCGCCGCGACGAGCTACCGCGCCGTGTGGGCACGCCGGAATTCGACTACGCATTTTATTACCAGAGCCACCAGGTGCTCAGCAAGATCTATCCTCAGCTCAAGAAAGTCCGCGAGGCGAGCCGAGTTCCGCTGGAGCGTAGCCTGCTGGGGACGCGGCAGTTCGACATCAACTACGATGGTATCGCGCACTACGGGATGCTCCCGGACATGCTCCAGGACATGAAAAACAATGGCATGACCGCCCGCGATTTTGTTCCCCTGTTCCGCTCCGCTCAGGACTATGTACAGATGTGGGAGCGCTGCCAGAACTTCACTGCAGCAGCGAAACTCCGACGTGTGATTAACAACGCGGCACCGGGCCTGGGTAGGTAAGTAGCGAGGGGAAGTTCTTCGTCATTGGTTCGGTAAAAGCGATAAAATCTTGACATGAAAGCCCGCCCCGCCCTGCTCACTCTTGCGGGGCTGGCGCTTGTCGGGGGTATCGTGCTCTGGAAGCGTGGCCAGACGCCACTTCCGCCACTGAGCAAGTCGCTTTGGTACTGGCACCGTCCGTTCCGCCTCAAGCCGGACGAGGCCCAGCAGCTACGCGCGGCGGGAGTGGCGGAGATATTTGTGCATGCGGGGCTGCTCTACCGAAGCGATGACGGCAACGGAAAGCTCGGGGTGACACTGCGGCAGAGCTGGAAGAGTCGCGCCGAGGGCCTCAAGATCCATCTGGTTTTTAATGCGTCGTCAGATGTTCTCGCGCACCTGGAAGCACTCCCCGACGAGGCACTGGCAAGCGTGATCGCCGAAGCCGCAAAGTTGCAGAAGCAGGCGGCACAAAAAGCGGGCGTCGAGGTAATCGGGCTCCAGTGCGATCTGGATTTCCCAACTCGGCTTCTGCCGCGCTACGCCACTCTCTTAAAATTGCTTCGGCAGAAACTCCCCGGCTGGCAGCTCTCGGCCACACTGCTCTCTAGCTGGTACACGGGCCGCAAACTAGATAGCGTGCTGGAGGTTCTGGACTTCTCCGTGCCACAGTTCTATGAGTCCCAGACCCCGCGCCGCTACTCGGACTTCACGCCGATCTTTAGCCCGAAAGTGCTGGAGCGTGGGCTAATCGCCGCGGGCCGCCGTGGCAAGCCGTTTCGCGCCGGGCTTCCCGCCTACGGCCACGCGCTGGTCTTTGATGGGCCGGGACGACTACGCGGAATGTACCGCGATGGCGGCGCGGACACGCTCGCCTCCGATCCCGCCTTTCGTTGCCTGCGTGCCGAGACCGATCCCGGCACGGGGAACCGCCGATTAGAGTTCACGGCGGCTCGGGAAAGTGCCGTGGACTATCGCATTCTCTTTGACTTGCCGACACCGAGCTCCGTGCAGAAAGCGCTGGCCTTGGTGACAGCGCAGCGGCCCGCGAGCTGCACGGGGGTGGTGCTTTTTCGCCTGCCGGAGCCGGGGGAGACCTCGACCCTGCCGCTTCCCACGCTGCTCGCCGTGCTGAGAAACCAGACTCCGATGCTGCGTCCCAGAATGCGCATTCGCACCAAGCCCGCCGCCGCGTGGAGCGCGATTGAGGGCGGCGGTGAGGCGGGTACGGATGTCTTCGTGGATCTGATCAACGACGGTGACGCGGGCAGTGCACTCGGGCCTGAAACGGTGACTTTGGATCTCGAACTCGCCCATCCCGGCGTGATCGAAGTCGCGCCCGGCGGCTTTGCAAAGGCGACACTTTTTGCCGAGAGTCCCGAGCGC
>JANNDD010000485.1:0-8560 GCA_031387365.1 Armatimonas sp.
TGCGCCGCGCTTCTCTTCGATCCAGCGGGTTGCTTGGTCAAAAAACACATCGGTGCAGTAGCCTTTTGTTTTCTCGAAGCGCCCGTTGTGCCAGATCGCGGGGTCGAAGTAGGTATTGCCCGGTGCATCGCCGCAGGTGCCGGGGTAGCTCTGCCCGATACCCCCCGCGCCATGGATAAAGACCTCATCGAAGCCGCGCTTGTCGGGCTGGTAAGCGTCCTCGTCGCCCAGGTGCCACTTGCCAAAGATCCCCGTGGCGTAGCCCGCTTTTTTGAGCACCTGCGCCAGCGTGGTGGCTTTGAGCGAGAGCCGCTCGCGCTCGTAGATCGTGTGACTGATGCCCGAGCGCATCTCGTGCTTGCCGGTGAGCAGCGCCGCACGCGTGGGCGAGCAGGTCGGACTCACATGAAAGTGGGTAAAGCGCACGCCTTCGTCGTGGAGGCGGTCTAGGTTTGGCGTCTTAAGAACCGGATTACCGTGGCAGGAGAGATCACCAAATCCCTGGTCGTCGGTGAGGATAATAATAATATGGGGCCGCTTCATTCTGCCATTTTAGCAGAGTGCGGCCCCAAAGACGAGCTTTCCCTTCCCCCAGCAGGGCGAACGGCTTATGGTACGCGGGCTTTGGCGACCTCGACTTTCTCCCAGAGACGAATCACTTCCTCTGCGCCATCAAAGAGATTCCTCACCACTTTTTCACCCGCAGGGGTCTGGCTCACGGCTTGCAAGAAGTCGGGGAGCATCCCAAAGTGCGCAAGTCCATCGTCGCGGAAATCAAAGATGCGACTACTTCCGACGACATTCTGTTTTCGGAGTTCAGGTGGGACACTGCCATCAGAGAGGCGCATCTCCGGGGCGAAGCGCGAGACAATCGTGACGGGGTAGGTGATCGCGATGGTGGGCAGGCCCGGCATCTGTTTTTCGAGGCCGTTGAAATCCGTCCCTAGGGCGATCCCGCGTGCGCCCATCACGTTGAGCATGGAGGCCGCATCTTGTGCCCACGCCGTCACGGGGTCAGGCAGGAGCTCTATTTTAACGGATTTTACGTCCCAGTTATCCGGGTCACGGTGCTGGCCGTCATGGAAGTACGATCCCGTGTCATGGCGTACCCCGACAAAGGTAATATCCCGAAGCGAGAGCGGGGTAGTCAGAGGAAAGGTCTTGGTCATCATCGTGCCACCACCCAGCCCTCGGCGCTCGGGCACGAGGTTGAACTCCTGCCGTGTCCCTTCTGTTTTAATCACAGCAAAGGCTGCTTCCTGATCCCGTTTATCGTCTTTACCCGTGGTGAGTGTCACCCGGACAAAGCGGTAGTTATAGCCCGCGTCCGTAATAGGGCGACGCCGGGTCAGCCACTCGCGGCTGGTGCCCGTCAGACGAACAACATTACTGGCACCACGAGCGGGCACGGCATCTAAAACAGTCGCGGTCTGGTTGTCTCCTACCGTTCCAATTCCGACCACACCACCTCGTGAGGCCATTATTCGTGCATCACTCTCTCGCATCGCCCGCTCGCTCTCGGCGGGGCCGTTGCGAAAGCCCGTGTGCGAGTTGAGAACGGGGTAGTCTGGTGTTTTCGTCACACGCAAGATCCCCTCGTGCCCCAGCTGCGACATATGCGCGGTGTCTATAATCAGCCCCGCCTTGAGTAAAGGGCGGATACTCTCCTCATTAAATGCCTTGTTGTTCCTGTGTCCACCACCCGCCGTGGGATAGACAATGCCGGGCTCCACCGTGGGCTTCATCGCGCCGATACCAATCGTCCCCATAGTCAATAGGCCCGCAAAGAACGACCCCGCATCGTCTACTTCCGTGTGATCCATATAACGAAGATAGGTCGCATCGCCGAGCTGGAAGGCAAGGCTGGGATCGGATAGCACGCTGTAAAACGAGCCCGTAAGATAGTGATTGTTGGTATTGAACATATCACCATAAGCAGCGGGGCCACCGAACTGATTGTTCGCAAAGTGAATGGGCATCACCATACGCACTTTATGATCCCGTGCCAGAATGAGTATCTGCTCGGTCGTCAGCGTGTCCATCTCCGTGCTTAAGATAACGGCAAGCTTCCCCCGACCGATCACATCACGGGCCTGAGCGGGTGTTGTCACGATCTGCGCCCAGCTCCCGTTTGCCCGCACCCAGCTCTCGATAAACGCGGCCTCACGCTTGGCAACTTCAAAGTCAGAGTTAGGATTAAAAGCGGGACGTGAATCAGACTGCTTGCGGTTCCAGAGCATGGCAAGTGTCTGGTTGTCGGACAAACTAGCCACCATCAAGCGCAGCCCGCCCAGATAGGCACGGTACACCCAGGAAATATGCATTTGCTGGTGGGTGACGCTACGGGCATTGGGCCAGCTACGAAGCTCCGGCCAGCCGCCACGGCCATGGGGCATCCCCGCGTCCAGTCCATTGCGTATCTGCGTCCGGGTGGAGCTACGGACAATATCGGAATCGTCCCAGAAGTGCTCAGCAGCGCAGTCTTTAAGATCATCCGCAAGTGCGGTTGCTCCTAGTGTCATCCCTGGCAGACCAGCAATGAGTTTGCCACTGCCTGCATCTGCCGCACCAAAAGCAAGGTGCGCAGCGGGATGGCAGTGGAGATCCGCAAATCCCTTAACACGTGGCACTTTCGACAGTATGCCGACAATCTTAGGGTCAATCTTAATCTGAGGATCAACCTTAACCTGGGGGGGAAGAGCGACCTCTTTTTGTGCGTGTGCTAGTAGTCCACCAAGAAGGCAGACACCAGCCCCTATCAAAACTCGTTTCATCTTTAATTGAGTGCCTTTCTAGATTCAGACGAGATCACTCTAGCATAATAAGTGTCAAAAAAAGTGTCAAACGTCTATGAAGAAGCTCACATAGCGGCGCGGAGTTCGGCGAAGAAATGCCAGCGGCAGCGAGGAAAGCGCTTGTCGGAGGTTGTGCCGCGCCGCCTCAAGCGCGGCATCGGGCCAGAGAAGCGCACAGAGAGTTCTTCACGAGTTCTTGAGGGAACGCCTCTGGAGGGCCAGGCAAGCCAGCAAGGGCTCTGTGTTACAATGGGGCGAAATGCAAAAAATATTCGATGTTTTCGGGATGTGTAATGCGCTCTTTGACCTCCAGGCAGAAGTGAGCGAGACGATTTTAAGTGAGCTAGGGGTGGAGAAAGGGACGATGCGCCTCGTCTCCGCCGAGGAGCAGCGGGCGCTGGTTCCGGCGGTCTACACGCATATTGTGAACACCCAGGCCGGTGGCTCTGGGGCGAACACGATGATCGGGATCGCGCAGATGGGAGGCACGACCAGCTTCACCAGCCGCGTGGGCCGCGATGAGCACGGGCCCATGTACAAAGCGAGCCTGGAGGAGTTTGGAGTCAAGCCGAATCTGGGCGAGGCACTTGCAGGAGAGACGGGGCTCTGCCTGGTGCTGATCACGCCCGATGCCCAGCGCACGATGGGGACATTTCTGGGGGTATCCCAGGAGCTGCACCCGGAAGACATCAATGTGCCGGATCTAGTTCTCAGCAAGTATCTCTACGTGACGGGCTACCTCTGGGACACGGACACCCAGAAAGAGGCGGTCACTTTTGCGATGCGTGAGGCCAAGCAAGTCGGTACCAAAGTCGCGCTCTCGCTCTCGGATCCGTTCTGCGTGGGGCGGCACAAGGCCGACTTCGAGAGCTTGCTAGTTGAGTACGTGGATGTTGTTTTTGCCAATCGCGACGAAGCCCGGATGATGACAGGTGAGGACGATGCCCGGGTGGCGGCAAAGCGGCTGGCGGAGATGTGCGGCGGGCTTGCAGCCGTGACTCTCGACAAAGAGGGCTCCATTCTGGTGCAAGGCGACGAGATCTATGAGATTCCTATCTATCCGGTGCAGGCAATAGACACCACAGGAGCGGGCGATATGTACGCGGCAGGAATTCTCTACGGCCTTGCCAAAGAGCTGCCCCTGCCCGTTACGGGCCGGATCGCGGCGTGGGCGGCGGGGAAAGTGGTCGCACATCTGGGGCCACGGTTGCCCTCGTTGGATCTGGACGCAATTGCAGAGATTGAGCGCGGGGGATTTCCCTATGACGCGTGAGCAGGTAATCGAGGCGGCACGGGCTGCCTTCCTGGCTCACTACGGCGTGGCCCCTACGGCGGTCGGTGTTGCACCGGGCCGTGTGGAGCTGCTAGGAAATCACACGGACTACAACGAGGGCTTCGTTCTCACGGCGGCAGTGGATTACGTCACCGCGATTGCGGGAGCCCACTCCGAGCGCCCTCTGACGCATCTTGCGAGCTCGGCGGACTTTCCTGAGGCTACTTTTGACCCGACTGCAATGGAGAAGAGCACGGGCGAGGACCGCTGGGCTAACTATCTTAAGGGCATTATTGACGAGCTCCAGAAAACGGGCACCCCCGTGGGCAAGTTCGCTGGGTTCGTGGTCTCGTCGGTGCCCGATGGCTCGGGGTTATCGTCGTCTGCGGCGCTACTTGTGGCAGCGGCGCGGCTCCTCACCACTCTCTGGCCCGACCCCCTTGCCGACAGCCCGATGGAGCTTGCCAAGCTCGCCCGGCGCGCCGAGAACGGCAAGTTTGTGGGGGCACCCGTAGGACTGCTGGATCAGTTTTCGTCGGCGTGTGGCCTGGCGGGCAATGCGCTGTTTTTAGACTGCCGCAGCTTCGCCTGGCGCGCCGTTCCCTTGCCCTCCGACAAAGCCGGGATTCTCATTGCCAACACCAATGTCAAGCACGAGCTCGCCGCAGGCGGCGGCTACTCCGAGCGGCACGGGCAGTGCCTTCAGGCGGCGCGGCAGCTTTTGGGGCGCGGCGATGCCAAGCTGCGCGATGTGACTCCGGCACTGCTTGAGAGCAAAGGTATCGGCCTCAACCCGGTGCTCAAGCAGCGGGCACACCATATCGTCTACGAAAACGCTCGGGTAGAGAAAGCCGCCGAGGCGCTAGAGCGCGGCGACTTAGCCGAGGTCGGTAGGCTCATGAAACAGTCGCACGAGTCGTGTCGGCGCTACTTTGAGAACTCCTGCGATGAAGTGGACTTGCTGGTGGAAGTGGCATCGGCGCTCCCGGGTGTCTATGGCGCAAAGCTCACCGGCGGCGGCTGGGGCGGCTCCGCCGTTATTTTGCACGACCCTACCGTAATCGAAAATCTCAAGACCGCACTCACGGAGAGCTACACGGCCAAGTTCGGCAAGGCTCCGACACTTCTCACGACAACTGCCGCGCAAGGGGCGGAAGGTATCGCACTGTGAAACACTATCGTATTGGCATTGTTGGCCTCGGCTGGGTGGCCGGGGCGCATATCGAGGCGTTTAAGAGCGTCCAGGGCGCGGATATTGTCGCCGTCTGCTCGCGTCGCGCACTAGACGCAGCAACTCTCAGCGCCCAGTTTGGCACGCCGCTCACCGTCACCTCCGATTTCAACGACCTGCTCGCCGATGACTCGATTGATATAATTGACATCTGCACGCCCCACCCGCTCCACCCGGAGCAGGCTATCGCTGCCGCAAGAGCTGGGAAGCACCTGATTATTGAAAAGCCCATCGGGATTGACTGGGCAAGCTGCATCGCCGTCCGCGATGCCATCCGGGAAGCAAAAATCCAAGCCTGTGTCTGCTTCGAGGTGCGCTTCAGCCGCCAGGCGCAGGCCATTCGGGCCGCGCTCGATAAAAATCTACTGGGCGATGTCCACTACGCCGAGGTGGATTATTATCATGGGATCGGGCCTTGGTACGGGCAGTACGCCTGGAACATCAAGAAAGACTTCGGCGGCAGTAGCTTGCTCACGGCGGGCTGCCACGCGCTGGACCTACTGCGGCATTATTTGCCCGGCCAGATCGAGGAAGTGACCTGCTACGCCACTCAGTCCAAGAACCCCAAGTTCACACCCTACGAGTACCCGACCACCACCGTCTCGCTACTCCGCTTCGCCGATGGCAGGCTCGGGAAAGTGACGTCGTGCATTGACTGTCTCCAGCCGTATTATTTTCATCAGCACTTGGTTGGTAGCGAGGGCAGTATTTTAGATGAGAAGCTCACCTCGCTCCAGTGGCCCGGCCTGAGCAAAGACCTCTGGACCAAGCTGGGCGTCCCGACCGTGGACTCAGGCGATGTGAGCGATCATCCGTACCCGCCACAGTTCCAGGCGTTTATTGACGCGCTCCAGAACAACCAGCCCATGCCCTACACGGACTTTGAGACCGCCTTCGAGACCCACAAAGCCGTCTTCGCCGCCGAGCTCTCCGCCACCGAGCGCAGGCCCGTGAAGCTCAGCGAGTTGTAACCTCTCAACCTCTCCCCTACCCCCTCTCCCAGGCGTTCGTGCCGGGTGCCCTCTGGGCGTGGGAAAGGGGAATACGGAGTCAGTTGGTAGTGATGAGTATGTTTGTCCACTCGTCGCAAGTGACGAACTGGGATAGGTGCTTGCGGTTATTGGTAGCTACGACATAGTCCAAAACGGGTAGGTTAAAACTCAGAACTTGGGCGCACAGAATCACATCTCCGTCTAGCGCTTTGGGGTCTGCTGTGGCCTTACCAGAGCGCCTAGCTTGGCCCCAGAGAACAGCCGCCGCGTCGAGGTGCTCTCGGGTGATGGGGATAAAGCGGGAGGGCTGGAGGCAAAAGTCCTTGAGCCGCTTGACCTGGCTGGTAGCCTGGCGCATTTCCAGCTCACGCAAGGCTTCGTAGTAGCAGACACCAGGAATGAGAATTCGGTGGCCGTTCTCCTCGCACTTCAGAATCCACTCCTGGCACTGATCTGAGAGGGTTGGCGGGCTACTGGCTCGCTTACTGGTGCTGCTGACGAGAAAGGTGTCGAGGAAAATAACCATGCCCTACAGCACAAGCCCAGGCTGGTTCTGAAGGGATTTCTCAATCTCTGTCCAGAGAGCGTACTCTCTCTGGCGCTCTTCTTCGCTTGTAAGCGCGTCCTCAGCTCGCCATCGAGAGAACAGGGTTCGTGCGGAGGTGTCTGGCAAAAGTGGGGAGCCCTCTGCGGCTTGCCACTGGTGGAGTTTAGCGGAGATGTCATCGGCTGGCTCGTGGCTGAGCTTAGGTTCTGGAAGGCGTGAAACAACCGCAGACAGATACCCATTGACCGAGGTTCCAGCCTCCTGAGCGAGTAGGGTTATTTTCTGTTCCATCTCTGGGGGTAGGGCAATGTTCATCGGAAGCTTCTCCTCTTAGAGACATTATCGCACGAAAAATGAGAATGCTTCAATAAAAACGTGTGCGCTAAAAACAGCCCCCAAACGAGGCTCAGACCCTTCCCTGAGTCACTCGCCTTTCACCCGCCTTCAACGCTTTGTTTTACCTCTTGTTACCCCGTGCTACAATGAAGAAACGGGGGGGGACTGGCTCTGCTCTGCGGGGCACAGCCAAATGGTTAGCGATGGCCTGGGCCTTCTCCACCGTCCCACCGTTCTCCAAGAAAGCCGTCCCATGCCCTACACGGACTTCGAGACCGCCTTCGAGACCCACAAAGCCGTCTTCGCCGCCGAGCTCTCGGCCACGGAGCGCAGGCCGGTGAAATTGAGCGAGCTTTGAATTCACTAATTGTTTTTGCATTTTCCGGAGGAACCTATGCTCACTTTTGTTACTCATAACTCTTCAAGAAACTATGAAATAAAGGTTCATTCAATGTTTAAAACAAAAAATTCCCATGCGCTAGTCGTAGCGTCAGCGTTCCTAATTTCCGTACCACTTACTGCCCGGGCCGCAGATCCAACGGCAAAAGAGCTACCTGTCCCTAGTTCCATCCTCAAGATGACTCCGACCGGCTCGGTGAGTATTCTATATGTTGCTCTCAACTACGGGGTTTCGGGCGGCAAAATCTTCGTTCATGAGTTTAAAAAAGGGACAGGGCCTGATGAGATCCGCTATGTTGATATTATTACGCCCAATGGTAAGCGCATCCAGCGCTTTCAACTCGCTTACCCTGCAGAAACCATGGAAGCTCGTTATCAAATTCGTCCTCAATGGATCGTTCCGAGTCGCAAAAAACTTGCCGCTCTTCTTTTCGAAGGTACAGAAAACCACCTCATGATTGTCTTTGCCAAAGGATTTGGTCAGCCAGGCAGTCAGCAATTTTTTGCCGAAAAGGTTGATGGTGACAAACGAGAAATCAGTTTTAATGAGCTTGATCGCCGAGGCTATCGCATGGTTCGTCTTGACATAAACGTTCCCACGACAGACGAAAAACCTGCGTACAAAGCAACAAGCTACTTTTTCTGGAATGGCTCTAAATTCACCGAAAAGCCTCGCTAGAAATGAGACCCATAAAGCCGTCTTTGCCGCCAAGCTCTCGGCCACGGAGCGCAGGCCCGTGAAATTGAGCGAGCTGTAACCTCTCCAACCTCTCCCCCTACCCCCTCTCCCGGGCGTTCGTGCCTCACTGGGAAAGGGGAACCCGAGAGGGAATTTACTTGATTTGTGCCATGGTTTCTTGGAGGCGTAGGAGAGTTATGAGGAGCTTGCTGGGCACGGCGCTGGCGGGAAGTGCTTCGGGGAGCGTGAGGACGACTCTATCGTAGCCGGGGGTCAGCGACGATGCGAGCACGGTGACCTTGAAGGCC